>NZ_JBEPAA010000027.1:0-103558 GCF_040298365.1 Kitasatospora sp. NPDC001603 | reverse complement strand
GGCTCGACGACCGGCCCTTCCTTCTCGCCCATGTCCTGTCCGTTCCGGCCGGCCAGAGCCCTCAGCCGGGC
Organism: Kitasatospora sp. NPDC001603; assembly: GCF_040298365.1. Lineage (NCBI taxonomy): Bacteria > Bacillati > Actinomycetota > Actinomycetes > Kitasatosporales > Streptomycetaceae > Kitasatospora > Kitasatospora sp. NPDC001603. The sequence goes on along the minus strand of NZ_JBEPAA010000027.1, from coordinate 103,487 downwards.
CCCGGCCAGCCTCCCAGATCACGGGCTTACACGAACTTTCTGACACGCTCAGCGCCGCCGGGATTTACAGCACGTCGTCCGCGTCGATGATGCGGTAGGCGTAGCCCTGCTCCGCCAGGAAGCGCTGGCGGTGGGCGGCGAAGTCCTGGTCGACGGTGTCGCGGGCCACCACCGAGTAGAAGTGCGCCGAGTGCCCGTCCGCCTTGGGGCGCAGGACGCGGCCGAGCCGCTGGGCCTCCTCCTGGCGGGAGCCGAAGGTCCCGGAGACCTGGATGGCGACGGTCGCCTCGGGCAGGTCGATGGAGAAGTTGGCGACCTTGGAGACGACCAGGACGCTGATCTCCTTGGTGCGGAAGGCCTCGAAGAGCTTCTCCCGCTGGGCGTTGCTGGTCTCGCCCTTGATCACCGGGGCGTCCAGCACCTCGCCGAGCTCGTCGAGCTGGTCGATGTACTGGCCGATGATCAGGGTCTGGTCCTTCTCGTGCTTCTTCACCAGCGCCTCCACCACCCGGCGCTTGGTCGCCGTGGTGGCGCAGAACCGGTAGCGCTCCTCGGGCTCGGCGGTCGCGTAGGAGAGCCGCTCGGAGTCGGTGAGGGTGACCCGGACCTCGCAGCAGTCGGCGGGCGCGATGTAGCCCTGCGCCTCGATCTCCTTCCAGGGCGCGTCGAAGCGCTTGGGGCCGATGAGCGAGAAGACGTCGCCCTCGCGCCCGTCCTCGCGGACCAGGGTGGCGGTCAGGCCGAGCCGGCGGCGGGCCTGGAGGTCGGCGGTGAACTTGAAGACCGGCGCGGGCAGCAGGTGGACCTCGTCGTAGACGACCAGGCCCCAGTTGCGGGCGTCGAAGAGTTCGAGGTGGGCGTAGACGCCCTTCCGCTTGGTGGTCATCACCTGGTAGGTGGCGATGGTGACCGGGCGGATCTCCTTGCGCGTCCCGCTGTACTCGCCGATCTCGTCCTCGGTGAGCGAGGTGCGCTTGACCAGCTCGTGCTTCCACTGCCGCGCCGAGACGGTGTTGGTGACCAGGATCAGGGTGGTCGACTTGGCCTCGGCCATCGCCGCCGCGCCGACCAGCGTCTTGCCGGCGCCGCAGGGCAGCACGACCACGCCCGAGCCGCCGTGCCAGAACCCCTCGACGGCCTGGGCCTGGTAGGGGCGCAGCTGCCAGCCGTTCTGGTCCAGCTCGATCGGGTGCGCCTCGCCGTCCACGTACCCGGCGAAGTCCTCGGCGGGCCAGCCGAGTTTGAGCAGGACCTGCTTGATCTGGCCGCGCTCGGAGGGGTGCACGACGACGGTGTCCGGATCGATCCGGGCGCCGACCAGCGGGGCGATCTTCTTGGAGCGCAGCACCTCCTCCAGCACCGGCCGGTCGGTGGTGGAGAGCACCAGCCCGTGGACGGGGTGCTTGGTGAGCTTGAGCCGGCCGTAGCGGGCCATCGTGTCGGCCACGTCCACCAGCAGCGCGTGCGGCACCGGGTAGCGGGAGAAGTTGACCAGGGCGTCGACCACCTGCTCGGCGTCGTGCCCGGCGGCACGGGCGTTCCACAGCCCGAGCGGGGTCACCCGGTAGGTGTGCACGTGCTCGGGCGCGCGCTCCAGCTCGGCGAACGGCGCGATGGCGCGACGGCAGTCGGATGCCCTGGGGTGGTCGATCTCCAGAAGAAGAGTTTTGTCGCTCTGGACGATGAGCGGTCCGTCGTTCACGCGGGGAAGCCCTCCACTGGCTGACAGGTCTGCAGGGACGCAGACCCTCCAGTGTCGCGCATTCCGCCGCGAACCCGGAGGGCTACTTCCACTCGTGCACGGTGACCTTGCCGGTGCCGCTGCCGTCGGTGTCGTACTCGAAGAGTCCGACGGTGTCGTTGAGCTGGGCGAAGGACTCGGACTGGCTCTCGAAGAAGATCGCGCCGCGCCACGCCATGGCGCCGCCGGGGCCGGTGAAGCGGCCGATGCCGCTGCCGTGCCAGCTGTAGCCCTCGCCGCGCTCGCTCATGCCCACGCCCTGGCCCTCGCCGAACAGCGTGCCGTCCGAGCGAAGCTGCGACTCGTAGGTGGCGAACTCCCTGACCCCGACGCCGAGGACGTCGCCGGTCGCCTCGAACGAGACCTCGACCACGGGATGGATGCCGTCCGTGGTGGCCAGCACCCGCCGGCCGGTGTCCCTGGTGGTCTGCGTGACTATCCGGTTGCCGAGCACGATGACTCCCTTCGCGAGCCCCCACCTTCCGGAGTACGCCGGGTGCGACCGGCTCGTCAACCGCGGGCAGTGACCGGTGGACCGGTCGGTCGTTGTGCGGGGCATGAACAAGTCGAAGCGCGCCCTCACCGCCCTCGCCCTCCTCGGTTCGGCCTTCGCCGCGACCGCCTCCTCCGCCGGCTCGGCGCACGCCCTCGCGGGCATCGGCGAGGGCCCGGGCGGGCTGATGGCCGCCCCCGCCTTCCTGCTCGCGGACACCGTCGGCGGCGGCAGCCTGCCGGTCGGCCAGGGGGACATCGCGGCCATGGCCGACAAGGCGATGCAGGAGAAGGCGAAGGAGCAGGCCGCCAAGCAGGGGCACTGACCGCCGGTCGCCGGGCGGTTGCCCCGGGAGGGCGCTACTCCTCCAGCTCGGCCACGCCGGTGATCCGGTGCAGGGCGAACGTGCGGAGTTCGTCCGCGTGGTGGTCGAAGGCGGTGACGAAGCCGCCTTCGACCTTGACCGGGTCGATGATGCGCTGGCTGGCGATCCCCTCGGCGTTCAGGTAGCCGATCCACATCCGCTCGCCGAGCAGGACGGCGGTCTGGAGCGAGGCGAGGGTCTCGGCCGCCGCCGTGCGGGGGAGCCGGCGCGGGTCGGGGGCCGGCTCCCGGCGGACGGCGGTGGCGGCGCGGTCGCCGGCCCGGATCGCCTTGATGGCGGCGGCGAGCAGGACGTCGTCGGGCGTCGGGGGACCGTCCGGTACCGGTACGGGGGCCGCGCGCGGCGGGGTGCGGTGGCTGTCCGGGCGGGTGATCAGGACGTCGCCCTCGGCGGACTCGGCCGCGGGCGCGTAGCCCATGGTGCGCAGGGTGGCCAGCAGGACGTCCGGCGCGGCCTGGGAGGCCAGGACCGTCGGGGCGAGCAGGCGCAGCCGCAGGTCGACGGAGCGCCGGTCGGCCAGCACCTCGCCCAGCAGCGCCGGGTCGTCGCAGCGCAGGTACGAGGAGGCGGCGCCGACCCGCAGGATGCCGTGCCGCCGGGCCACGTCGTCGATCAGGTAGCTGAGCGGCTGCGGGACGGGCGTGCGGGAGTGCTGCTCCAGGAAGGCCTGGAGGTCGGCGGCGCTGCGGCCGGCGTCGAGGGCGCGGCGGACCGACTCGGGGGTGAACCGGTAGACGGTCGCGCCGCCCTTGGACTCGATGTCGGCGCAGAGCGCGAGCGCCTGGGCGAGCGGGGTGAGCAGCGGGCCGGGCGCGATCGCGGTGAGGTCCGGCTGGAGGATCACGTGGTCCAGCGGCCGCGGCAGCAGCGGGGCGAGCACCTCGGCCGGGTCGGCCTCGGCGGTGAGCAGCGCGCGGCCGGGGGAGGCCAGTGCGCCGCGGCCGGTGATGCCGAGCAGTTCGGCCTCGGCGAGGGTCCAGCCGACGAGGTCGTCCCGGAGGTCGCGCCCCGGACCGGCGGCCGGGTGCGCCCCGGCACCGCCGTGCGGCCCGTCGGCGGCGGGCCGGGCGGTGACCGGTCCGCCGCGCAGCGGGCGCTGCCACCGCAGGGTGGGCAGCAGTTCGTCGGCGGTGGCGGGGGTGCCGGGCGGCAGCTCGGCGAGCAGGGCCAGGGCGGCCCGGCGCACCGACGGGGCCAGGGTGCGGTCGAGTTCGGGGCCGAGGGCGGCGCGCGGCTTGCCCTTGCCGTCCGGGGTGCCGGTGAGGGCCGGGACGCGGGTGGCGGTGAGCCAGCCGGCGGCCAGGGCGGCCCAGCGGTCGGCGGTGTCCTGCTGGAGCCAGCCGTCGTACGCCGGGGTGGGGGACCAGCGCTCGTCGGCCTCGCCGTCCGGGGCCAGCAGGCCCGCCGTGTAGGCGAGTTCGAGCCAGAACGCGGTCTGCTGCTCGGTGCTCTCCAGGGTCTGGGCGGTGCGCTTGAGGTCGCGGACGCCGAGGCCGCCGGCGCGCAGGGTCGGCGGCGGGTTGAGGCCCCAGAGGTCGAGCAGCTCCTCGACGGTCCGGACGGCGGTGTACGCCTGCCCGGCGGCGGCGCCGTCCACAGCCTGGGGATCGCGCGCGGCGGCGGCCGGGGCCGGTTCGGGCTGGACCGGCTCGACCAGGCGGTGGGTGCGGCCGCCGCGCAGGTGCAGGGCGAGCTCACGGGGCAGCACCACGCTGCCGGGGCTGCTCGGCAGCAGCAGGCCGCGGGCCAGCAGCCACTCGACCGGGCTCTGCGCGTCCTCGGCGGTGACCGGGCGGGTGGCGTCCGGGACGGTGCCGGTGGGCGGGCCCCAGACCAGGCGGTCCAGCAGGCGCAGGGCCGGCTCGGGGGCGGTGGCGAGCAGCGCGTCGCACCGGGCGCGGTCGGTCAGCAGGGCGGTGAGCGCGGCGACGGCGGTCACCGGGTCGGGCGTCGGCGGCTGCCCGGCGGAGACCAGCAACTGCTGGATCCGGGCCGGGGACATCCCGGCGGTCGCGTCGGCGAGCGTCGGGCCGAGGCCGGTGCGGCCGGGATTGGCGGCGGTCGGCGCGAGTGCCTCGCGGGCGGCGATGACCAGTCGCAGCCCGTTGTCGGGGCCCCAGAGCAGCGCCCGGTCGCGCAGGGTGGCGAGGGCACGGGGGAGCGCGGCGGTGACGGCGGCCCGGTCGGCGGTGCTCAGCGGGGTGGCGCCCGGGTGCGGCTTGACCTTGGCGGGGCCGGTCAGCAGGGTCCGGACGGTCGCCGGGGGCGCGCCGTCGGGGGCGGCGGCCAGGGCCTCGGCGACCTGGAGGGTGAAGCGGTCCAGCCGCTCCAGGGCGCGCAGTGCGGAGGCCCGGGAGGAGAGCCGGGCGGCGAGCTGGGTGAGGTCGCCGGGGACGGGGTTGAGCAGGTCGGGGCGGGACCGGAGCAGGGCGGCGAGGTCGTCGTCCGCGCGGCTGCGGAGCTCCTCGGCGAGGGTGCGGGGGCCGGCGGGCGCTTTGCCGGTGCGTTGGGGGCCCTGCTGTGTGGTCATTCGACCTAGGTTAGTCGGGTCGGGTGGTGGTGGGGATCCGTCGTCGGAGGGTGATCCGGCCGTGGTCGCCCGGGTGCGCGAGGCGGTGGACCGGCCGGTGGGCGGACCGGGCTCGCGTGGGTGGGGGCCGGGTGGGTAGCGTCACGAGCAGCGGGGATCCGCGGGGCCCGGCGCGGTCCCGCGCGGTCCCGCGAGGTCTTCGGGGACGGGCTCGGGCGAGGCGGGGTGCTGGGTGATGGCGGACGGCGAGTGGTGGCGCAGGCGCGGGCCGTGGAGCGAGCCGTCCGGCGGCGGTGACGGCGCGCGCGGTGGGACGGGTGACGGCGCGGGCGGTCGTGCGGGCGGTGCCGGTGCGGCCGGTGGTTCCGGCGGCCCGGCCAACGAGGACAGCGTGTACGCCACCGGCGCGCCGGTGGCGTACACGCGCCCCTCCGCCCCGCCCGCGCCCCCGCGGTCGGGGCGGCCGGCCGGTCCGGACGACCAGGGCTCGCCGTGGGTGGCGGAGTCGTTCCGGGACGCCCCGGCCGACCCGGACGCCCTGCCGTCCCCGCAGCTGTACGCGTCCTCCGACGCCGGGGGCTGGGATCTGGTGATGCTCAACTTCTCGGACGGTCCGGGGGCGGCGATCACGCCGATCCCGGAGCAGCGGGCGGAGGACGGGGAGGCGGCCGCGGCGGCCGGGCCGCCCGCCGAGCCCGACCCGGCCGAGGGCAAGGACAAGGGCAAGCGCAAGAACAAGGACAAGGGCGCGAGCGGGCCGGGAGCCGGGGGCCGGGCGCGGGGCCGGGGGAAGACGCCGCCGCCCGAGCCCGCCGCCGCGCCCCCGAAGCCGTCGGCGATGGCCGGCCGCCGCCCGTCGCCGCTCCTGCTGCTCGCCTCGGTGACGCTGGTCGGCGGAGCCGTCAGCGGCCAGATCGTGGTGATGCTGGTGGGCTGGGCGCTCGGCTACATGTCCCGTCAACTGAGCGATCTAACCCGGAAGTTCGCCATTCTCGGGATCCCGCTGGCGACGATCAGCGGGACCAGTCTCTGGTACTGGGGCCGGGCCCAGGGGCGCTGGGGCGGAGGGCTCCAGCCCGGGCAGCCGGCCGGCGAGATCGCCTGGTCGGCGGCCCCGGGGGTGCTCCGCCTCGCGGCCGTGCTGTCGGCGCTGTTCCTGCTGGCCATGGCGCTGAAGAAGCGTGCTCAGCCGGAGGGTTGAGCATTTCGTCGCTGTGCGGGGGAGTCAGCCGTCGGCGATGGCGATCCGGCGGCGGAAGGTCGCCGTGGCGCCCAGGTGCCGGACGATCCAGGCGGCGACCGTGGCACGGTTGGCGGTGCCGGTGCCGGGCAGCGGGAGGTCGAAGGAGACGCGCGGGGCGGCCGCCGGCGGGCCGTCCTTGAGCATCGGGGCGCGGACGATCGTCCAGGCGGTGTCGGAGCTGCGCAGGACCGCCTCCATCCGAGCCAGGTCGTGGTGGATCTCCCGGTAGAGCCGGTCGACCACCAGGCGCGTCACCACCCGCTGGGCGAAGGGGAGATGACCGGTCTCCAGCCCCGCCGAGGACATCACCACGAGGTGTCCCACCCCGCCGGCCCGGGCGGCGGACACCAACTCCCGCGCGCCGTCCGAGAAGACGGTGGTGGCCGTCCGGCCGGTTGTGCCGAGGGTCGAGACCACGGCGTCCTGGCCGGCCAGCGGTTCGAGCAGGGAACCGGGCCGGCCGACGTCGGCCTGTGCGGTGCGCGGGGTGCCGTGCGCGAAGGGCGGTAAGCGGTCCGGTGTCCGGGCCACCGCCGTGACGGTGTGCCCGGCGGCCAGGGCGAGGTCGACGACCAGGCGTCCGGTGCGTCCGGTGGCGCCCACCACGGCGAGCTTCATGGGGTTCTCCTCGGCTTGGGATTCGGGGCGCCGGGCCGCGGTTCCCGGTACGGGTTCTCGGCCCGGGGCCCGGTGCGGTTCGGTCTTGCCATTCATTCAGACAGACTGTATGACTGAAATCAAGTGAACCACAGACCGACCAAAGGAGCGATGGCATATGGGAGTTCGCTACCCCAACCTGGCCGGAAAGGTCGTCGTGATCACCGGGGGCAGTCGCGGTATCGGTGCGGAGACCGCTCGTGCGTTCGCCCGGCAGGGGTCGGCGGTCGCCGTCCTCGGGCGGGACGAGGCCGCCCTGACCGCCGTCTCCGGGGAGCTGCGCGCGGCCGGCGGCGTCGCGCTCGGCCTGGTCGCCGACTGCACCGACGCCGCCGCGCTCGCCCGGGCGGCGGTCCGGATCGAGGACGAGCTCGGCCCGGCCGACGTCCTGGCCGCGTTCGCCGGCGGGAACGGCTACCCCGTGCCGACCGTCCGGGAGACCGAGGAGCACTGGCGGGCCGTCCTGGACGCCGACCTCACGGCCACCTTCCTCACCGTCCGGGCCTTCCTGCCGGGCCTGCTGGAGCGCGGCAGCGGCTCGGTGATCGCCATGGCGTCCACGGCGGGCCGGCTGCCCGGCGGTTCCTCCGCCGCGTACGCCGCGGCCAAGGCGGGGGTGCTGATGTTCGCCCGCCACCTCGCCCTGGAGGTGGCGGGCACGGGCGTGCGGGTCAACGCCCTCGCGCCGGGCGCCGTCCGGACGGAGCGGACCGCCGCCGCCATGCCGGCCGAGGTGCAGGCGGCGGTCGCCGCCGCCCACCCGCTGGGCCGGCTCGGCGAACCGGCGGACATCGCGGCGGCCGCGCTCTTCCTGGCCTCCACCGCGTCCTCGTGGATCACCGGGCAGACGCTGGACGTCAGCGGCGGGCGGGTCATCGTCTGACACCCGCTCGGCCCGCGTCCGCCCGGCCGGTCGGGCCCGTCGGGGATACTGCCTGTTCACGAGGAGTCCGCCGGCGGTGTCACCGGCGGCGGGCCGAGCGAGTGGAGGCGAGCGCGATGAGCCCCCGGTCCTACCGGATGGGACAGCGGCAGGCGGACGTGGACGGGACGCGCGCGCGGATCGTCGAGGCCGCGCGGGCCCGGCTGGCCAAGACGGGCACGCTGTCGCTGGATGCGGTGGCCCGGAGCGCCGATGTCGCCCGGGCCACCGTCTACTACCAGTTCGGCTCGAAGACGGGCCTGCTGGAGGCGGTCTGCGACGCGCTCGCCGAGCAGGGCGGGATGGCCCGGATCGTCGAGGCCTTCACCCTGCCCGACCCCTGGGCGGCGGTGGACCGCTTCGTCGAGGTCATGGGCGGCTTCTGGGCGGTGGACCGCGTCTGCACCCGTCGGCTGCGCGCGCTGGCGGCCCTGGACGAGGAGGTGGGCCGGGTCGTCCGCGAGCGCGACGCCCGGCGTCGCGAGGGCGCCGAGGTGCTCACCGGCCGGCTCGACGGCGCTGCGAGGGACGCGGCGGCGGTGCTGTTCGTGCTCACCGGCTTCGAGACCTACGACGTGCTGGCGGGCGAGAGCGTCGGCCCCGACGGCGACCTGCGGGCGGCCGTCCCGGCGGTGACCCGCATGGTGCGCGGCGCACTGGGCGGGCCGGCGGTCTGAGGACCGCGGTCGGCGGGGCCCGCTCCCCCGGGGGCGCTCAGACGGCCGGCGCCGCGTCGGTCGGCACCGGAATCATGGTCGGCGCCGGAGCCGCGGCCGGGGCCGGGCTCGGAGTCCACAGCGGGTCGCGGCCGGAGGCGGCGAGGGCGCGGTCGAACAGGGGGGCGTCGGCCGGCACCGGCACCGGATCGGTGAACCCGCCGTACTGGCGGTAGATCCCGGCGTACTCCTCGACCACCCCGAGGACGGTCCCGGCCAGGTCGTCCGCGACCTCGGTCCGCCGGCCGGTGGCCCGGGCGACGTCCCAGCCGTGCACCACCAGCTCCTTGATCAGCATCCGCGCGACGGCGGTCGCGGGCATCGCCGTCCCGCCGAGGTCGATGTCCCCCTCCCAGGCGGCCGGGTCGGCCCAGGCCGCCACGGCCCGGTCCAGCTGGGCCGCGTAGGCGTCGGCCCAGGCGGGGTCGGCGGTGAAGTCGCGTTCGGTCAGCTCCTGCGGCAGCGGCTCCCGGCGGGCCCGGTGCTCCAGGCCGTGGGACGTGTAGAGCACCCAGCGGTTTGACCAGTGCGCGGGTGTCGAATTCCGCGCAGGGGGTGGGGCCGTCCAGCTGTTCCGGCCGGACGCCCTGGGCGAGGCGTGCGGCTTCCGTCGCGGCGCGGGCGGGCAGGGGGTGGAATGCGTGACCGTTCATGTGCCGATCCTGGACCGGCGGGCGTGGTCGACCTGGCCCGGTACGAGCCCGGTCCCGGGCTGGCCCGCCTCGTCGAGTTCTGCTGGCTGGTGCGCTGGGACCGTCGCGGCCTGCCGTGCCACGAGCAGAAGGTGCTCGCCCACCCCAACGTCCACCTGGTCTTCGAGGCGCCGCGGGCCGGCGTCTACGGGGTCGACCGGTCGCTGTTCGTCCGGCGGTTGGAGGGGGCCGGGCACGTGCTGGGGGTGAAGTTCCGGCCGGGTGGGCTCGCTCCGTTCAGCGACCGTCCGGCGGCCGGGTTCGCCGACCGGGTGGTGCCGGCGGCGGACGTCTTCGGCCCGGCGGTCGACCGGCTCAACGAGGCGGTGCTCCGGGGCGGTTCGGAGCAGGTCGGGTCGGTGGACGCGTTCCTGCTCGCGCGGTTGCCGGAGCCGGTGGCGGACCCTTCGGCCGAGCTGGCCGGCGCGATGGTGGAGCGCGTCACCGCGGGGTCCGATCTGCGCCGGGTGGGCGAGTTGGCGGCGGACGGCGTCTCCGTCCGCCGGCTCCAGCGGCTCTTCGCCGAGTACGTGGGCGCGAGCCCCAAGTGGGTCCTGCGCCGCGCCCGTCTGCACGAGGCGGCCCGGCGCGCCGACCAGGGCCTGGACGTGGACTGGGCGGCGCTCGCCGCCGACCTCGGCTACGCGGACCAGGCGCACCTCACCCGTGACTTCACCGCGGCCGTGGGCATGCCGCCGGCGCGTTACGCCGCGGGCGGGCCGGGCTGAGCGGCCGGCGGGCCGCTTCGGCCCCGTTCGCGCTCGACCCGCAGTGCGCCGAGCAGGCCGGGGAAGGCCTCCTCGAACTCCTCGCGGCGCAGCGCGTTCATCCGCGAAGTACCCCGGTAGTACTGGCGGATGAGCCCGGCCTCGCGCAGTACGTGGAAGTGGTGGGTGGCGGTGGACTTGCTGACCGGCAGGTCGATCGTCCCGCAGGCGAGGTCTTCGGCGGCGGCGTCCAGCTCGGCGACGATCCGGCGGCGGACCGGATCGACCACGGCCTCCAGGACTTGCTGAAGGCCGATCTCCCGGACGTCCGGGTGCGGCGGGACGCGGTCCCGCTGCCCGTTGCGCTGCGTTGTCACCATCGATGTCCCCGTCTCTCGCGGCCATGGTACGGCAGCCATCAAAGTACGATAGCCATCAAAGTTTGACAGCTGACGTACTTTCGGATTCAGTGAGCTGCGGCGGCGCGCACTCCGCACCGCCGTCACCGATCGGAAGGGGGCGATGCGCGATGGCCAGGACGGTGCGGTTCCACGAGCACGGCGGGCCGGAGGTCCTGCGGCTGGAGGACGTGGAGGTCGGCTCGCCCGGCCCCGGTGAGCTGCTGATCCGGGTGGACGCGATCGGGATCAACCGGGCCGAGGTGCTGTTCCGCAGCGGCACCTACATCGAGACCCCCCGGCAGTTCCCCGCCGGGCTCGGCGCCGAGGCGGCGGGCGTGGTCGAGGCCGTCGGGGCCGGCGTGACCGGGTTCGAGCCCGGGGAGCCGGTCAGCGTGGTGCCCGCGTTCTCGATGAACGACCACCCCGTCTACGCCGAGCGCGCGATCGTCCCCGCGGCCGCGGTGCTGCACCGGCCCGCCGGGCTCGGCGCGGTCGAGGGCGCGGCGGTCTGGATGCCCTATGTGACCGCCTACGGCGCGCTGGTGGAGGTCGGCGGCCTGCGGGCGGGGGACACCGTCGTGCTGACCGCCGCCTCCAGCAGCGTGGGCCTGGCCGCGATCCAGATCGCCCGGCGGGTGGGGGCGGTGCCGATCGCGACCACCCGCAGCCGGGCCAAGCGGGACGCCCTGCTCAAGGCGGGCGCGGCCGAGGTGATCGTCACGGACGAGGAGGTCGTCTCCGAGCGCGTGGCGGCCCTGACCTCGGGCCGGGGCGCCGAGTTCGTCTTCGACGCCGTGGCCGGCCCCGGCGTGGCGGACCTCGCCAAGGCGGTCGCCCCCGGCGGCACGCTGCTGCTGTACGGGTGGCTGAGCGGCGAGCCGACCCCGTACCCGGCGTTCGAGATCGGCATGCCCGCACTGAACATGCGCAGCTACACCCTGCACGAGACGACGCGCGACCCGGAGCGGCTGCGCCGCGCGGAGGCCTTCGTCGCCTCCGGTCTGCGCAGCGGTGCCTTCACCCCGGTGGTGGACCGCGTCCTCGGCCTGGACGAGATCGCCGAGGCCCACCGCTACATGGAGGCCGGCACGCAGGTCGGCAAGATCGTGGTCACCGTCGACCACTGAGGCGCCGCGGTGCCGGCCGGCAGCGCGGATTCGCCGCCGGTGCGGGAGCGGGAAGTCGGCGGGTCCGACGTCCCGCTCCCGGCGCCGACCCGGAGGTCAGTCGTCCTCGGGGAAGAAGAAGTCCTGCGTCTCCCGCCGGTAGGGCGCCGGCACGGCGGCCAGGCGGTGCGCCGGCCAGAGGTCGGAGCGCTCGTTCAGGGTCAGTTCGCCGCCCTGGCGGACCAGCCAGACGTCCTCGTAGTCGAGGTGCAGCGCGGCGTCGCCGGGGACCCGGCCGAGCAGGCCGAGCGTCAGCCGGACGGTGTCGTCCTGCTGGCCGGAGATGTCGGTGTCCTTGTCCAGGCGGAAGGCCACCGAGACGGTCGCGCCGAAGGGGCGGCCGCCGATCAGCGGGTCCCCCCACGGGATCGCCTTGGTCGCCACCACCCGGACCCAGGTGCCGCGGGCGGTGACGGCGCCGTCGGCGACCAGGGTGCCGGCGTCCTCCCCGGCGCCGAACAGCGCCTGCGGACGGGCGATTTCGTCGAGCTTCTCTGCGACCTCGGCCGCGGTGAGCGGGGTCACCAGGTCGAGGCTGTAGGCAATAGCCATGCTGGGCGTCTCTCTCGGTTCGTCTAGGGGTAGAAGTGGACCACGTTGCCGGACGAGTCGATGACCTTGATCTCCTTGAGACCCTCGATCGGCCAGTCCTGCAGCTGCTTGCGCATGGCGGCCGCGTCGACACCGCTGTCGGAGAGGTTCAGCACGATGCGGTCGGCCTGGCCCGAGTCCACCTTCTTCTGGATGCCGGTGGAGATGGAGCGCGGGTTCGAGGCGGTCGGCGCGTAGCAGTCGAACACCTCGCCCTCGATGCGGTAGTCGGGGTTCTTGGTCGTCCCGGTGACGTTCGGGTTCTGCTCGACCTTGTAGCCGTTGCGCGCCATGATCTCGGCGGACTCGTTCTCCCGCTGGAACGCGCGGACGGTCGTCGCGTCGGCGTTCCTCGGGATGTTGGTGGTGTGCCCCTCCGGTGTCGCGGCCGGGTCCACCCCCTTCGACGGCTGGGTGTGCAGCTCGCTCGACGCGCTGCCACCGCCGCCGCCCTCGCCCTCCATGTGGACCCGGTTGGCGCCCATGGCGTCCTTGCCGATCTCGCTCGCGCCCATGCCGGCCACGCCGAGGCCGGTGGCGATGACACCGGCCGAGAGCACACCGACCGGAACGCCCACGACCGCGCCGACGCCGGTGAGGTCCAGGCCGACGCCGAGGACCTCGCCGCCCGCGCCGACGGTGGCGAGGGCGAGCCCGCCCGCGACCTCCAGGGCGGCGCCCGGGTTGTGCAGCATGGCGTTGCCGACCGAGGCGAGGTCCTCCACGACGACCTGGCCGACGTCGGCCAGGAAGTCCCCCGCGTCGGAGAAGAAGTCGCCCACGCCGTCCCAGAAGCCCGGCTCCTCGGGAGCCTTGTCGCGCGCGGTGGCGACGGTCTTCGCCGCCGTGTCACCGGCGGACTTGAGCTGGCTGCGGGCGTTGTTCAGCGTCGCCTTCGCGCCGTTGCGAGAGCCCTCGCCGGGGTCGGTGAACGGCAGCTCGTGGCCGGCGTTCTTCTCCGCGTCCTGGTGGTCGCTCTTGGCCTTGCTGCTGGCGCTCTGGCCGGCGTCCCACTGCCGGATCGCCTCGGCCGCCTGCCCCTGCGCCCAGGTCAGGGTCGACTGGTAGGCGGTGAGCGCGGTGGCGGCGTTGTGGAAGCAGTCACCGGCCTCCAGCCACTTGCCCGGCTCGCCCTCGAAGGCCTCCCGGAAGGCGTCGCCGGCCTTGCCCGACCACCCCTCGACGGTGTCGATCTTCTTCAGGCCCTCGCCGGTCGAGTGCAGGGTGTCCCCGTAGCTCTTGAGCCAGGCACAGGTGGAGGAGATCGATTCCGGATCGCCCGGTACGAGCTCCTTCGGGTCGGACGTGCTGCCCAGTTCCTTCGCCATCACTTCGCCCCCGGGTCCTCGCCGCTGTCACGGCTGAGGGTTCCGTTCAAGTGGCCGACGACGTGTCCGTCGACCTCGCGGTAGGCCTTCACGCTGGCGTTGAGCCGCGCCGTGACGGACTGTGCGTCCTTGGCCAGGTTCTCCACGCCGAGCTCCCAGCGGGTGCAGAACTTCTCGACGACGTCGGCCAGGTGGCCGTGCCCGAAGTCCTCCTTCTTCGGGTCGAGGTCGCTGACCTTCTTGAACTGCAGCTTCGCCAGGGTGTTCGTGATCCCTGAGGCGGCGTCGTCCAAGGCACCCAGATCGACCTTGAATCCGTCTCCCATGAGTCCCTCCCCCGTGTGGTTCGATCGGGCGCCGTGCGGACGCCCGGGATAGGTGACGCGGGCCCGGATGGTCCGGTTCCGGCCCGGTGTAGTGATCATTGTCCGATTCGGTGAAGACCGCCGGGTACCCGGCCCCGCCGCCCGGGGCGGCCCGCCTCAGGCCCCCAGGAAGCGCTGGAGCTCGGCGAGGACGAAGTTGGCCCCCGTGTACCCGATCCCCTGGAACCAGAGCTGGTCGTCCACCTCGAAGGCCCGGTGGGCGCGTACGGCGCCGAGGCCCTGCCAGGCGGGGGAGGCCAGTACGGCCCTGGTGCCGGCCCGTCCCGGGTCGCCGTAGGTGGCGTACAGCAGCAGGTCGCCGTCGGCCCTGGTGATCTGGTCCGCCGGGATCTCGACGTCGAACTGGTCGACGTTCTGCGCGTCCGGCCGGCCGAGCTGGACGTCGGCCAGCACCGTGCCGAGGAAGTTCTGCTTGGCGTACAGCCGGATGCCGCCGCCCTCGATGAACCTGACCAGGCTGATCCGGCGTCCGGACGCCTTGGCGTTGGAGAGCGCCTGGATCACCTGGGAGACATGCCGCTGGTAGGAGCCGACGAAGGCCTCCGCCGCGTCCTGGCGGCTCAGCGCCTGCGCGTGCAGCTGGACGTTCGCCTTCCACGGGTAGCCGGTGGTCTGGGTCAGCACGGTGGGGGCGATCTCGCGCAGCTGGTCGTAGCGGCCGCCGTCGCGGGCCTGGTTGGAGAGGATCAGGTCGGGCCGCAGGGCGCGGATCGCGGCGAGGTCCGGGGCGCCGATGTCGCCGACCCGGGTGATCCCGGCGAGCCGGGAGGTGGGCCAGTAGTCGGGGAACCCGGAGTCCAGGGGTGCCAGGGCCGCGCCGACGGGGGTGATGCCGAGGGTCAGCGCGGAGTCCAGCTCGGCGGTGTCCAGGGTGACGACGCGCATCGGTGCGCCCGGTACGGTCACCGGGCCCGTCGCGGCGGTGACGGTGGCCTCGGGCACCGGGGTCGGGCTCGGTGTGACGGTCGCGGCGGCGCTGTCGGCGGGCAGGGCGGTCTGCCGGGTGCTGCACCCGGCGAGGGCGGCGGCGCCGAGCCCCGCGAGCAGGGTGCGGCGGGTGATCGGGGGCATCGGCGGTCCTCGGCGGTCCTCGGGCGGGGCGGACAGGGAACGGGCGTACCCGCGGCGGCCGCGGGCGCGTCGATTATGTCCGAATTGCCCGCTAGGCGTCGGCCTTCACCGCCCACGGCGCGCCCGGGACCACCAGCGGGGTACCGGTCACCGGGTCCGGCACGACCACCGAGTCCAGACCGAACACCTCGCGCACCAGCTCCGCCGTCACCACCTCGGCCGGCGGACCCTGTGCGACGATCCGGCCGGCGCGCATCGCCACCAGGTGGTCGGCGTAGCGGGCGGCCTGGTTGAGGTCGTGCAGCACGGCCACCACCGTCCGCCCGCGCTCGACGTTGAGCCGCCGGACCAGGTCCAGCACCTCGACCTGGTGCGCGATGTCCAGGAACGTCGTCGGCTCGTCCAGCAGCAGGATGTCGGTGCCCTGGGCGAGCGCCATCGCGATCCAGGCCCGCTGGCGCTGGCCGCCGGACAGCTCGTCCACGCTGCGCTCGGCCAGTTCGGCGGTGGAGGTGCGCTCCAGCGCCTCGGCGACCGCCCGTTCGTCCTCGGCCGACCACTGCTGCCACCAGCTCTGGTGCGGCTGGCGGCCGCGGGAGACCAGGTCGGCCACCGAGATGCCCTCGGGCGCGGTCGGGGACTGCGGGAGCAGCCCGATCCGCTGGGCGATCCGCTTGGTCGGGACGCGCGCCAGCTCGGCGCCGTCCAGCAGCACCGCGCCCCGCACCGGCTTCAGCAGCCGGCCGAGCGCGCGCAGCAGCGTCGACTTGCCGCAGGCGTTCGGGCCGACGATCACCGTCACCCGGCCGTCCGGGACGGTCAGGTCCAGCCCCTCCACGACCGTGCGCGCCTCGTAGGCGAGGGTCAGGCCCCGGGCTTCGAGACGGTGGGCCGGCGTCGGACGGGCGGACATCAGGAACCTCCACGGCGGGATCGGACGAGCAGCCACATCAGGTACGGCGCGCCGACCAGGCCGGTCACCACGCCGACCGGCAGCTCGGTGGGCGAGAGCAGCCGCCGGGCCAGCAGGTCGGCCAGGACGACCACCAGCGCACCGGTCAGGGCCGAGCAGAACAGCGGGATCTGCGCCGAGCGGGCCAGCCGCAGCGCGATCTGCGGGGCCATCAGCGCGACGAAGTCCACCGGCCCGGCCGCGCCCGCCGCACAGGAGGCCAGCACGACGCCGAGCAGCCCCATGCCGAGCCGGATCCGGTCCAGCCGCAGGCCCAGCCCGACGGCGGTGGCGTCGTCGAAGGAGATCGAACGCTGCGCCCGCGCCGCCCAGAGCGCCACGGGTACGGCGGCCAGCAGCACCCAGGCGAGCCAGCCGGCCTGGTCGTACCCGGAGCCGTTCAGGCTGCCGGTCATCCAGACCTTCGCTGCCTGCGCCTGGAAGCCGTCGCCCTTGGTCAGGAAGACCGAGGTGAGCGAGGAGAGCGCGACGCTGATGCCGATGCCGATCAGTACGAACCGCTGGGCGTGCAGACCGCGCCGCCAGGCCAGCGCGTACACCAGCACTCCGGCCACCAGGCCGCCGGCGACCGCGGCCCACGGCACCTGGCCGGCGGAGCCGACCACGCCGTACGCCATCAGCCCGACCACGGTGGCGGTGGCGCCCCAGGAGACGCCGACCACGTCGGGGCTGGCCAGCGGGTTGCGGGCGACGGTCTGCACCAGCGCGCCGGCCAGGCCGAGCGCGGTGCCGACCAGCAGTCCGACCACCACCCGGGGCAGCCGGAACTCGCCGACCACCAGCTCGTGCGGGCTGGGCCGCCCCAGCACCACCTTCACCACCTCGGCCGGGGAGACGGTGGACTCGCCCAGGCAGAGCGAGGCGACGACGGTGGCGGCCAGCGCCAGCAGCAGGCCGAGCACCGCGACGGCGGAGCGGCGGTGCAGCAGGAAGGAGGCGCGCCCGGCGCGCAGCACGGTGTAGCCCCGCAGCGGGACGGCGGAGGCGCTCACGCGGCCACCACCGTGCGGCGCCGGACCAGCGCGACCAGCACCGGCACCCCGACCAGGGCGGTCATCACCCCGGCGGGCACCTCGGACGGCGGGAAGAGCACCCGGCCGAAGGCGTCGGCGAGCAGCAGCAGCGCCGGGCCGAGCACGGCGGAGAAGGTGAGCACCCAGCGGTGGTCCGCCCCGGCCACCGCCCGGGCGGCGTGCGGCACGGCGAGTCCGACGAAGGCGATCGGACCGGCGGCGGCGACCGCCGAGCCGGTCAGCACGGTGGCCCCGAGCGCGCCGACCGCCCGCACCAGGCCGGTCCTGGCACCGAGCCCCTTGGCGGTGTCGTCGCCGAGCGCCAGCGCGTCCAGCCCCCGCGCCACCGCGAACACCAGGACGGTGCCGACGAGCAGGAAGGGCAGCAGCTGCCAGGCCACGTCGGCGGTGCGTCCGGAGAGCGACCCGACGTGCCAGAACCGGAACTGGTCCATCGCGGCGGCGTCGGTGGTGAGCACCATGGTGTTGAGCGAGGCGATGAACGCCGACATCGCCGAGCCGGCCAGCGCCAGCTTGATCGGGGTCGCCCCGCCCCGGCCCCGGCCGGCCAGGCCGTACACCAGCACGGTGGCGATCACCGCCCCGGCGAAGCCGAACCAGACGTACCCGGTGAGGGTGGAGACGCCGAACGCGGAGATCGCCAGGACCACGCCGGCCGCCGCGCCCTGGCTGACGCCGAGGATGCCCGGGTCGGCGATCGGGTTGCGGGTGATGCCCTGCATGACGGCGCCGGCGAGGCCGAGCGCCGCGCCCACCGCGAGACCGACCACCGTGCGCGGCACCCGCAGCTCGCGGACCACCACGGCGTTGGTGGTGTCCCCGCCGTGCCACAGGGCGTCGAGGGTCTCCCCGAGCGGGATGGTGCGGCTGCCGACGGCCAGGCTGAGCAGGACGGCGGCGGCCAGCAGGGCCAGTGCGGCGGCGAGCCACAGTATTCGGCGGCGCGGCAGCGGGCGCGTGCCGGGCGCGGGTGCGGACCGGGGTGCGGCCGTCGGCGCGGTGGTGTCGGTCATGGCTCTCTCTCGCAGATAGCTCAGGCAAACCTAAGTTCCACGGAGAAGCCGGGGCAAATCGCTCCGGACCCCGGCCGGGAGCCGGACCGGGACGGAGCCGGCCGTTCCGGCGGCGGGGTTGGATAGCCTGGCGGCATGCCTGCGACCCCGGACGTCCCGCTCACCGTCGGCTTCGACCTCGACATGACCCTGCTGGACACCCGGCCCGGTATCCGGGCCACCTATCTGGCGCTCGCGGCGGAGACCGGCGCGCACATCGACGCCGACCTCGTGGTCACCCGGCTCGGCCCGCCGCTGCTGGACGAACTGCGCAACTGGTTCCCGGCCGAGCGGGTGCAGGCGGTCGCCGACCGCTACCGCGTGTTGTACCGGGACCTCGCCTTCGCCCCGACCGTCGCCCTGCCCGGCGCGCACGCCGCGATCGACGCGGTGCGCGCGCACGGCGGCCGGGTCGTGGTGATCACCGGCAAGTACGAGCCGAACGCCCGGCTGCACCTGGAGCACGCCGGGCTGCACGCGGACGCGCTGGTGGGGGACCTCTGGGCGGAGACCAAGGGCGTCGCGCTGCGCGAGCACGGCGCCTCGGTGTACGTCGGCGACCACCTCGGCGACATCCGGGGGGCCAAGCACGCGGACGCCGTGGCGGTCGGCGTGGCGACCGGGCCGTACGGCGCCGAGGACCTGCTGGCGGCGGGCGCGGACGTGGTGCTGGCCGACCTCACCGGCTTCCCCGAGTGGCTGGCCGGCCACCTGGCCGCGCGGCCGGTCGGCTAGGGCACGGGCCGGTCAGGCCCCGGCGTGCACCCGGCGGCGCTGGGCGCGGGCGGAGAGCAGCAGGCCGGTCAGGGCGAGCAGGAAGCCCAGCGGCATCAGCATGCTCAGCCAGTACGCGGCCGTCGGCAGCGGCGTCAGGTGCAGGAACAGCGGGACGAAGGTGACCAGGGTGGCGAGCGCGCCGAACCCGAAGACGATCGCTCCGGCCTTGACGTAGGCGTCGCCGCGGTCGGCGCTCTGGCTGCTCACTGGGGTGCTCCTCTGCGGTCGGTCGGCCGTCCCAGTCTGGCAGAGGACGCCACCCGCGCCGGCGGCGGACGGTTTCGGGGGCGACCCGTCCGGTCACGTTGCGCAGTTTCCCGGAAGCTGGGAGTTTTGATCCCTGCTGGGCGGGGGTATGCACGCTGTGCCGAGGGGTGCGACAGGTGCGCCCCGTCTCCTCAGACCGGGGGTGTGAGCCAGTGGAAAGCGCGAAGCCGCGTCCCGGCCGTGCCAGTACCTGGTCGCCGGTGGCCACCAGAGCCCGGTACGGATCCTCCGCGGATCGCGGATGAGGCAGTGACTGACCGTTAGTCTGCTCTCCACAGCGTGCTGACCATGAGCGCCCCACGGGCGCGGAGCCGAGGTCGGCCCGCCCTCCACCACCCAGTGATCCCCGGCCAGGGCCGGGATCCCTCACACCCACATCGAGGACTGTTCGAGATGCCCACCGGCCAGGTGAAGTGGTTCAACGAGACGAAGGGCTTCGGCTTCCTTTCGCGCGACGACGGCGGCGACGTCTTCGTCCACACCAAGGCGCTGCCCGCCGGTGTCACCGTGCTGAAGCCCGGCCAGCGGGTGGAGTTCGGCGTGGTCGCGGGCCATCGCGGCGACCAGGCGATGGCCGTGCAGCTGCTGGACGCGCTGCCGTCGGTCGCCGCCGCCACCCGCAAGAGCGCGGACGACATGGCGGCGCTGGTGCAGGACCTGATCACCATGATGGACGCGGTGCTGCCCGGGCTCCAGCACGGCCGCTACCCGGCCAAGCCGACCGGCCAGAAGCTGGCCGGGGTGCTGCGCGCGGTGGCCGACCAGTTCGACGTGTAGGCCGGTCCGGCCGTCCTCAGGCGTCCAGCGCACCCGGGTCGAGCGGGGGTACCAGCCCCTCGGCGGCGGCCCGGGTGAGCAGCGCCCGCACCGCGGCGTAGCCGTCCTCGCCGAGGTCGGCGGTGAACTCGTTGACGTACAGGCCGATGTGCTGGTCGGCGACGGCCGGGTCCATCTCCTGGGCGTGCGCGAGCACGTACTCCCGGCTGGCCGACGGGTCGGCCCAGGCCTGGCGGACGGAGGCGCGGATCGCCTCGGTGACCGCGCGCAGCCGTTCGGCGCCGAGCGAGCGCCTGGCGATGATCGCGCCGAGCGGGATCGGCAGGCCGGTCTCGCGCTCCCAGGCCTCGCCCATGTCGGCCAGGCTGCGCAGGCCGTACTGCCGGTAGGTGAAGCGGGCCTCGTGGATCACCAGGCCGGCGTCCACCCGGCCGTCCCGGACGGCGGGCATGATCTCGTGGAACGGCAGGACGACGATCTTCCCCAGGCCGCCGGGCACCGCCTTGGCCGCCCAGAGCCGGAACAGCAGGTAGGCGGTGGACCGCTCGGAGGGGACGGCGACCGTCCGGCCGCTCAGGTCGTCGCCGGTCTCCGGGCGGGTGAGCACCAGCGGGCCGCAGCCGCGGCCGAGCGCGCCGCCGCAGGGCAGCAGCGCGTACTCGTCCAGCACCCAGGGCAGCGCGGCGTAGCTGACCTTCAGGAGGTCCAGTTCGCCGCGCTCGGCCAGGCCGTTGGTGACGTCGATGTCCGCGAAGGTGACCTCGGGGGCGTCCGCGCCGGGCACCAGGCCGTGCGTCCAGGCGTGGAACACGAAGGTGTCGTTCGGGCAGGGCGAGTGGGCGATGGTCAGCCGTTCAGCCACGGCGGGCCTCCTCGGAGGTGGTCAGGAGCTCCGGGTAGGGGAGCGCGGTGAAGGCCCGCTCCAGCGCGGCGAGGGCCTCGCCGATCCGCCAGGCGGCCCGGTCGCGGGGGCCCACCGGGTTGGAGACGGTGCGCAGCTCGAAGACCGGCACCCCGTGCCGGGCGGCGGCCTCGGCCACCCCGAAGCCCTCCATCGCCTCGGCCACCGCGTCGGGGTGGCGGGCGGTCAGGGCGGCGGCGCGGGCGGCGCTGCCGGTCACCGTCGAGACGGTGAGCACGGTGCCGGTGACCACCGGGGAGTCGCCGGCCGCGGCGCCCAGCGCCTCGGCGGCGCGGGCCACGGCGGCCCGGGCGGGGGTGTGCCGCACCGTCCCGAAGCCCAGTTCGGTGACGTCGGCGAAGCCCTCCGGGGTCTCCGCGCCCAGGTCGGCGGCGACGATCGCCTCGGCGAGCACGGTCGCGCCGACCGGCGCGGCCGGGGCGAACCCGCCGCCGATGCCGGCCGAGAGCACCAGGTCGTACTGGCCGACGGCGAGCGCGGCGGACGCGGCCGAGGCGGCGGCGGCCGGGCCGACCCCGCCCGCCAGCACGTCCACCGTGACCCCCGAGGGGTGCTCGGCGCGGTGCAGCCCGCCGCCGGGCACCGGCACCGGGACGGCCTCCGCGCCGTCCTCGCGGCGGCCCAGGCCCCGCAGCACGGCGGCGGCCTCGGCCGGCACCGCGACGACGACGAGCAGTCGGCCCCGCCCGGGGGCCGACTGCTCGTCGTCGTGGAGTCGCGCGGTCATCGGACGGCCGGTCAGGCGTCCTGGGTGTTCAGCTGGAAGTACCAGACGCCGTAGATCGCGTCCGGCTGCTTCGGGTCCGACTCGACCACGGTGACCAGGGTCTTGCCGGAGGCGTTGAGGGCCTTGGAGGCCGACACCGAGCCGGAGTAGGTCGAGCCCTTGGCGGCCGAGGCGAGGATGAAGCGGCCGCCCTGGGCCTGCTGGCCGCCGTTGGTGTTGGCCCACCAGCCGCGGTCGGCCACGTCCGGGGTCACGCCGAGGCCGAGCTGGTCGCTGGCGACCACGTCGGAGGAGGGCAGCTTGCCCTCGTCCAGCGCCTTGCTCGCCCGGTTCTGGCACTCCTCCTGCTGCTCGTCGGTCAGCGGCTTGCCGTCGTTGAAGCAGAACGGCCCGACCTCCATGGAGGACCGGCCGACCGTGAGGGTGACACGGTGGCTGGAGGGTTCTTCCTGGCCCGTCGCGTAGGCGATGGACCCGCCGACCGTGCCGGCGCCGATCACGACGACGGCGCCGACGGCGGCGATGACACGGGTGCTGAGGCTCATGCGTCAGAGGCTACCGGGCTTTGCCGATCACGCTACGCGGGGGTCGGCAACCGCGTGTTGCGGCCCGGGGGCGGTGCGGGGGGCGGCGCGGGGCTAGGCCACCCGCGGGGCGGTCGCGCGGCGCCGGGTGCCCACCTTGAGCAGCGCGCGAACCGTCCAGAGCAGCACCACGCCGACCACGCCGGCCGCCACCGAGAGCCCCAGCGCGCCGTCCAGCGGCAGCAGGATGCCGACCGCGCCACCGGCCACCCAGGACAGCTGCAGCAGCGTCTCCGAGCGGGCGAAGGCCGACGTCCGCACCGACTCCGGGACGTCCCGCTGGATCAGCGCGTCCAGCGCCAGCTTGCCCAGCGAGGCCGCCACCCCGGACGCGGCGGCGACCACCACCACCGTCACCACGCCGTACCAGAGCGCGGCGGCGGCCGTCGCGCAGGTGGCCAGCAGCAGCATCGCGGTGACCGTCGCCTCCGAGCCGCGGGTCCGCAGCCAGGAGCCGAGCACCGAGCCGAGCGCGTTGCCGGTGCCGGCGGCCAGCGCCACCAGGCCGAGCGCCAGGGTCGGCTGCAGCCCGCCGACCGGCTCCTCGCGCAGCAGGAACGCCAGGAACATCACCAGGAAGCCGACCAGCCAGCGCAGGGCCGACATCGCCCGCAGGGCCAGGATCACCGACGGGCCGACGGTGCGCAGGGACGCCTTCGGGGTGCCGGCACTCCTGGCCTCCTCGGCGCCCGGCACGGCGGCGGGCTCGCCGTGCGCCTCGGCGTGCAGGACGGCCCGCTGCTCGCCCTTGGCGGAGTCCACCTCGTGCGGCAGGTGGAAGGCCATCAGGGTGCCGACCACGAAGACCAGGAAGGCGCCGCGCAGCGGCCAGCCCGGCCCGATCAGGTGCAGCACCCCGCCGACCCCGGCCGCCACCATGGTGGCCAGCAGCCCGGCCAGGGTGACCCGGGAGTTCGCCTTCACGAGTGACAGCCGGCTCGGCAGCAGGCGTGGCACCACCACGCTGCGCACCACCCCGTACGCCTTGGACGCCACCAGGACGCCCAGCGCCTCCGGATAGAGCGCCAGCCCGCCGCCGGACACCGTGCCGGCCATCGTCCACGCCAGCACCGCGCGGGCCAGCATCGACATCGCCATCGCGGCCCGCCGACCGTGCGGCAGGCGGTCCAGCAGCGGGCCGATCACCGGCGCCAGCAGCGCGAACGGCGCCATGGTGATCAACAGGTAGAGGGCTACCCGGCCGCGCGCCTCGCCGGTGGGGACGGAGAAGAAGATGGTGGAGGCCAGCGCCACGGTGATCAGCATGTCGCCGAAGGAGTTCAGCGCGTGCAGCTCGATCAGCTTGGCCAGGCCGGACTCCCCGGCGCCCTCGGCGGAGGTCGCCCGGCGGATCCGCCGGCCGGTGCCGTGTACGACCTTTCCGGTTCGGGCGCCGGCCGCGGAGGCGGTGCGGACCAGGAAGTGTCGGCGGGCCTCGGGCGCGCCGTCGAGTTCTCCGGCGGCGTCGGACGCTTCGTCGGCCGGCCGGTCCGGGCGCTTCACGAGATCCACCGGCGGCCCGTCGCCGTCCCGTCCGGGCACCGCCGAGGCGCCCACCTGGTGCGGTTCGCCCGCACCGGGGGCCGGAGCCTGCTGTCGCGGCACGGCGTTCGCCTCGTCGGGGCTGCCGGCCTGCGAGGCGCGCAGTGCGTGCTGCGACGGTTTTTCGTCCGCCACAAGCCCATCCTGCCCCAGAATCGGTACTGCGACGCGGGATTCCGCTCCGCTCGGCGCGGCCCTTCCGGAGCCGGCGGGCGCCCCGGACTGTGCCGGGTGGCCGACCGGCGGGTAGCCTGCCCAGGGTCCGCCCGAACGCGCGCCGGACTCCGGAGGACCGGACGGGCGGCGCGGCCGGTATCCGCGGCGGCCCGTGGTCGCGCAGAATGGTCGAGGGAAACCGAGCCGCGACGGAACAGGCAACACGCCGTGGGCAACAGAAGAACTGGGAGAGAATCGACGCCGTGAGTGCTGCGATGCGAAGCCGTACCCCCGATCGGCTCTGTGCCGAGGCCGTCGAACTCGCCCGGCAGGCAGCGGACGAGGCCGTCGGAGCAGAGACCGTAGGGGCGCACCTCGGCGTCCAGGCGGATGCCGACCGCGTCGTCACCCACACCTTCGAGTGCCTGGACGCGGCATACCGGGGCTGGCACTGGGCGGTCACCGTGGCCCGCGCCCCCCGCGCCAAGAACGTGACCCTGGACGAGGTCGTGCTGCTGCCGGGCGACGACGCCGTGCTGGCCCCGCAGTGGGTGCCGTGGAGCGAGCGGCTGCGCCCCGGCGACATGGGCCCCGGGGACCTGCTGCCCACCGACGCCGACGACCTGCGCCTGGAGCCGGGCTGGACCGGCGAGGACGAGCCGGCCCCGAACTCCGTGGTGGCGCTGGCCGAGGAGGACGTGGTCGTCTCCGACCCGTCGGTCCAGCCGGCCCCGGCCCGCGCCCAGATCGGCGCCCTCGCCGAGGAGCTCGGCCTGGGCCGCAGCCGGGTGCTCTCCCGGCTCGGGCTGCACCTGGCCGCCGACCGCTGGGAGAAGGCGCACGGCCCGCAGACCCCGATGGCACAGGCCGCGCCGGCCTCCTGCGCGAGCTGCGGCTTCCTCGTCCCGATCGGCGGCTCGCTCGGTCAGGCCTTCGGCGTCTGCGGCAACGAGTTCGGCCCGGCCGACGGTCAGATCGTCTCCTTCGCGTACGGCTGCGGCGGGCACTCCGAGGCGGCCGTCATCCCGGCCCCGCCGGCGCCGTCCGAGCTGATCCTGGACGAGTTGGTGGTCGAGCCGCTCCAGCTGCACCCCGACCGCACCTCCGGTTCGGTGGAGCCCGACGCCCCGGCCGAGGAGCTCGGCCACTCCTGAGCACGGTGGCTCCTGAGTCCGGCCACTCCTGAGTCCGGTGGCTCCTGAGCCGGGCCGCGTTCCCGAGCCCGGCTGTTCCCGGACCGGGCCCGGCAGCGGCCCGGAACCGCCCCCACCGGGCGGAACGGCGCCACGGCCCGGGCCCGGTCCGCAGGGAGTGCCCGGGCGGGGGAGAATGCCCCCCGTACGAAGTACAGGGCGGCGGAGGGTGGCAGTTCCAGTGGAACCTCGGATCATCGGCAGCGGCACGGACGAGCACCACGCGGACCCCTTCGGCAGCGCCGTCCTGCGCCGCCGGGTGCTGGACGCCTGGGCCGCCTCCCCGGCCCGGTTCCGGGAGGACGCCAACGCCGAGGAGGAGCTCGCCCTCGGCGGCTACCGTGACCGGCTGGTCGTCGAGTTGGCGCAGAACGCGGCCGACGCGGCGGCCCGCGCGGGCGGTGCCCCGGGCCGGCTGCGGCTGACCCTGGCGGACGGTGTGCTGGCCGCCGCCAACACCGGTGCGCCACTGGACGCGGCCGCCGTCGAGTCGCTCTCCACCCTGCGCGCCTCCTCTAAGCGCGCCGACGAGCAGCCCACCGTCGGCCGGTTCGGCGTCGGCTTCGCCGCCGTCCTCGCCGTCACCGACGAGCCCGCCGTGCTGGGTGCCGACGGCGGCGTGCGCTGGTCGCTCGGCGAGGCCCGCGCGCTGGCCGAGGCGCAGCCGGCGCTCGGCGAGGAGCTGCGCCGCCGCGACGGCCACGTGCCGCTGCTGCGGCTGCCGTTCTCGGCCGAGGGCCCGGCCCCGGCCGGGTACGACACGGTGGTCGTGCTGCCGCTGCGCGACGCCGCGGCCGAGGACCTCACCCGCCGGCTGCTGGCCGGGATCGACGACGCCCTGCTGCTCACCCTGCCCGGGCTCGCCGAGATCGTGGTGGAGACCGAGGAGGGCACCCGCACCCTCACCCGCGGCGCCGCCGAGGCGCGCCCCGACGGCGTCGCCGAGGTGACCGTCACCGACGACGCCGGCGGCCGGCTGCGGCAGACCGTCTGGCAGACCGCCGGCGCCTCCGGCGCCCTGGACGCCGCGCTGCTCGCCGACCGCCCCACCGAGGAGCGCGCCCGTCCGTACTGGACGGTGACCTGGGCCGTCCCGGTCGCCGCCGACGGCAGCCCGCAGCCGACCGGGATCGCCCCGGTGCTGCACGCGCCCACCCCCAGCGACGAACCGCTGGGCCTGCCCGCGCTGCTGATCGCCTCCTACCCGCTGGACTCCACCCGCCGGCACGTCGCCCCCGGCCCGCTCGCCGACTTCGTCACCGAGCGCGCCGCCGACAGCTACGCCGACCTGCTGCGCGCCCGCGGCGGCGACCTCGGCTCGCTCGGGCTCGTCCCCGGCCCGCTCGGCCAGGGCGCGCTGGACAACGCGCTGCGGGCCGGCATCCTCGCCCGGCTGCCCGGCACGCCGTTCCTGCCGCACACCGCACCGGTCGAGGAGGGCACGCCCGCGCTGCGGCCCCGGGACGCCACGGTGCTGGAGGGCGCGGACCACTCGGTCGTCGAGGCGCTGGCCCCGATCTTCCCCGGCCTGCTGCCGGCCGGCCTGGAGCGCCGCACCGAGCTGCGGGTGCTGAACGTGCGCCGGGTGCCGCTGGCCGACGTGGTCGACCAGCTCGGCGGCCTGGACCGCGAGCCCGCCTGGTGGCGCAACCTCTACGCGGCGCTCGGCGCGGCCGACCCGGAGGCGCTCGGCGCGCTGCCGGTGCCGCTCGCCGACGGCCGGACGGTCACCGGTCCGCGCCGGGTCCTGCTGCCCTCGGAGGACGCCGACTGGGCGGCCTTCCCCGGCTACCCCGAGGCGCTGGCCGGCGCGCTGGCCCTGCTCGACCTGCGGCTGGCCCACCCGGAGGCGGCGCACCCGCTGCTGGCCAAGCTCGGCGCCGGCACCGCCACCCCGGCCGGGGTGCTGGACACTCCCGAGGTGCGGGCCGCCGTGGCCCGCTCCTACGAGCTGGCCGAGGACGACCTGGACGCCGCCACCGACGTCGCCGAGTCCGTGCTCGCCCTGGTCAAGGCAGCGGCTCCGGCGGTCGGCGAGCACCCGTGGCTGGCCCGGCTGGCGCTGCTGGACGACGAGGGCGAGCCGGCCCGCGCGGGTGAGCTGATCCTGCCGGACAGCCCGTTCGCCGCACTGGCCCGGGAGGAGGACGCCGGCTGGATCGACGACGAGCTGCTGGACCGCTGGGGCCCCGAAGTCCTGACCGCTGTCGGGGTGTTGGCCGACTTCGTGCTGGTCCGCGCCGAGGACGTGGTGCTCGACCCGGACGACCTGGAGCGGCTCGACCCGACCGCCCCCGCCGACCGCGCGGCCGGCGGCCACCCCACCGGGCTGCTGGACGAGGCGCCCGACGGCCTCGCCGAGTGGGCCGAGGACGCCCTGGAGGCACTGCACGCCGACGACGCCGACCCGGTCGGTGTCCCGCCGGTCGCGGCCGAACTGCTGGTCGTCCGCGACCTCGACCTGGTGGACGACGACGCGTGGCCGCAGGCGCTCGCCGCCCTCGCCCGCCCGCCGTACCGGGAGGCCGTGGTCAACCCCGTCCGCACCCTGCTGCCCGACGGCTCGTACGCGGACCTGCCGCCGTACACCGCGTGGTGGCTGCGCGACCACCCGGTGCTGGACGGCCGCGAGCCGGCCGGGCTGCGGGCGGCAGGGGCCGACCCGCTGCTGCGCGGCCTCTTCGAGGAGGCCCGGACGACGCTGGACGAGCAGTTCCTGCACGCGCTCGGGGTGCGCACCACGCTGACCGCGCTGCTGGCCGAACCGCACGGGCCGGACGAGCTGCTGGACCGGCTCACCGACCCGGCCTCCGTCGTCGGGCACCGTCAACTGCACGGCATCCACAGCGCGTTGGCCCGGGTGGCGGCGGACCGGATCGAGCCGCTGGACGTCGTCCGGGCGCTGCCGCCGCTGGACCGGGAGACCGGCCGCCGACCCGCGCACACGGTGCTGGTGGACGCCACCGAGGCGGTCGTCGCCGATGCCCCGGACCTCGTCCAGCTGCTCCACCCGTACCCGCTGCTGCCGGTCGCCCCGGCGCTGGCCGCCGACCTCGCCGAGCGCCTGCACGTCTCGCTGGCCAGCGAGGTGGCCGGCGGCCGGGTGCTCTCCGAGGGGCAGCTGCACCGGGTGCCCGCCGTGGTCCGCGAGCTGCTGCCCGGCTGCCCGGTGGCCTACGAGGAGCACGAGGAGCTGCTGGTGGTCGGCCCGGACGGCGAGGAGGCCGCCGTGGACTGGCGGTGGGACACCGCGGCGGACGCCCCGGAGGCGCCCTACGACCCGGACGCCGCCGAAGCCGCGGACGAGGACGACGAGTTCGAGCTGCCGCCGGTGCCGGGGCTGCTGCACGCCGCGACCCCGGAGGGTCTGGCGGCCGGTCTCGCCTGGTCGGTCGGGCAGTGGCACCGCCGGTTCGAGGTGCTGGCCGCGCTCACCGAGCCGGACCGCGCCTACGAGCTCTCGGCCGCCCGGGACTTCGAGGGCTGACCGGGCTGGCGGGCCCGCGGCCGGGGCGGCGGGCCGGCGCCCGGTCGGCTCCGGCCGGGCGCGGGTGGGCCGCCCGGTGCCCGTCCCGGCCGGCGGGGCGGGAGCCGGGCCCGGGCGCCCGTGCCCCGGTCCAGCCGGTCCGGGCGGCCGCGCCCAGCCACCGGTAGAGGCCGACCGTGACGGTCAGCCAGAGCACCGCGACCACCACCGGCGCGGCCTTGCGCAGCCACGGCCCCGGTTCGATCAGGGCATCGGCGCCGACCAGGGCGAGCCCGGCCGCCCCGGCCGCCAGCATTCCCCCCAGGAAGGCGGTGAACGCCTCCAAGTCCCCACCCCTGCGCGCCATTCAGGACCCCCTTCGGGGTCAATCATCCGCCTTCCGCCGCATGATCCGCCAGGAGACCTCCAGCAGGAGTCCGGCCACCAGGGCGATGCCGACACCGATCCACGGGTCCCGGGTGCCGGAGAGCGAGAGCTGGAAGAAGTCGGACAGCCACGGGACCGTCAGCACCAGCGTGAACGCCCCGCCCATCGTCGCGATCAGCAGCAGCCGCCACCAGTTGTACGGCCGGGCCACGATCGCCAGCACCCACAACGCCACCAGGAACAGCGTCAGCGTCGCCACGCTGGTGTCGGACTTCAGGTCCGTGGCGTGGTCGGCCCGGGCCAGCGCGTACGCGGTGAAGGTGGCCGTGCCGGCGATGATCCCGCCCGGCACGGCCATCCGCAGCACCCGGCGGACGAAGCCGGTCCTGGCCCGTTCGTTGTTGGGCGCCAGCGCCAGGAAGAAGGCCGGGATCCCGATGGTGAGGGTGGAGAGCACCGTCGAGTGCCGGGGCAGGAACGGGTACGGCGAGTGGGTGAAGATCACCAGGAGGGCGAGCAGGACCGAGTAGACCGTCTTCACCAGGAAGAGCCCGGCCACCCGCTCGATGTTGCCGATCACCCGGCGGCCCTCGGCGACCACCGACGGCAGGGTGGCGAAGGAGTCGTTCAGCAGCACGATCTGCGCGACCGCCCGGGTGGCGTCGCTGCCGGTGCCCATCGCCACGCCGATGTCGGCGTCCTTGAGCGCCAGCACGTCGTTGACGCCGTCGCCGGTCATCGCCACGGTGTGCCCGCGCGACTGCAGCGCGCCGACCAGGTCGCGCTTCTGCTGCGGGGTCACCCGGCCGAAGACGCTGGTCCGGTCGGCGGTGTCGGCGAGCTCCTGCGGATCGGTCGGCAGGGTGCGGGCGTCCAGCGGGTGGTCGGCGCCGGGCAGGCCCAGGTGCGAGGCGACCGCGCCGACCGAGACGGCGGCGTCGCCGGAGATCACCTTGGCCCGGACGCGCTGCCCCTCGAAGTAGCGCAGGGTGTCGGCGGCGTCCTCGCGCAGCCGCTGCTGGAGCACCACCAGGGCGAGCGGCTGGAGGTCGGCGGCCGGGTCCGGGGAGTCCAGCGGGACGGGCGTGCGGCCGAGCAGCAGCACCCGCAGCCCCTTGGTGCCCAGTTCGTCCACCTCGGTGAGGGCCGGGTGGCCGGCGGGCAGCAGCACGTCCGGGGCACCCAGCAGCCAGCTGGCCTCGCCGCCCTGCGGTTCCAGCAGCTGCACACCGCTCCACTTGCGGGCGGAGGAGAAGGGCATCGCCTCGATCACCCGCCAGCCGCCGCCGTTGCCGTGCTCCGTGTCGCCCCTGCCGTACGCGTCGATGACGGCCTGCATGGAGGGATTGGGGCGGGTGTCGGCGCCGGCCATCACCCCGAGCGCCTGCTTGACGACCTCCGGGTCGGAGAGGACCGGCCGGCCCGGCGGCGCGTCCGCCCTCGGCCGGCCGTCGGCCTCCGGCCCCGGCGGCAGGGTCCGCAGCTCGACGACGTCCATGCCGCCCTCGGTGAGGGTGCCCGTCTTGTCCAGGCAGACGGTGTCCACCCGGGCCAGGCCCTCGATCGCGGGCAGCTCCTGCACCAGGCACTGCTTGCGGCCCAGCCGGACCACCCCGATCGCGAAGGCGACCGAGGTCAGCAGCACCAGTCCCTCGGGGACCATCGGCACGATGCCGGCGATCATCCGCCGGACGGCCTCCCTCCAGTCCCGTCCCTCCACCGCGAGCTGGCTGATGATCAGACCGATCGCGGTGGGGATCAGCAGCCAGGTGATGAACCGCAGGATGCTGTCGATGCCGCTGCGCAGCTCCGACTTGACCAGGGAGAACCGGCTGGCCTCCTCGGCCAGCTGCGCCGCGTAGGCCTCCCGGCCGACCTTGGTGGCGGTGAACGCGCCCGCGCCGGCCACCACGAAGCTGCCGGACATCACCTGGTCGCCCGGCTGCTTCAGGACCGAGTCGGGCTCGCCGGTGAGCAGCGATTCGTCGATCTCCAGACCGTCCGCCTCGGTGACCTCGCCGTCGACGATCACCTTGTCGCCGGTGCCGAGCAGCACGGTGTCGTCCAGCACGATCTCGCCGGTGGCGATCTGCTGGACGGCGCCGTCCCGGCGGACCTGCGGTCTGGCCTCGCCGATCAGCGCGAGGCTGTCCAGGGTCTTCTTGGCGCGCATCTCCTGGATGATGCCGATCGCCGTGTTCGCCACGATGACCAGGCCGAACAGTCCGTCCTGGATCGGTCCGACGACCAGGATGATGCCGAACATCACGCCGATGATCGCGTTGAACCGGGTGAAGACGTTGGCCCGGACGATCTCCCGGGTGGAGCGGCTGGACCGCACCGGCACGTCGTTGACGTCGCCGCGGGCGACCCGTTCGGCGACCTCCGCGGTGCTCAGTCCGCCGCGCCGGCCGGGCAGCAGGCCGAGCGGGTGGGCGCCGTCGTGCCGGTCCCCGGGCGTCTCTTCGGCAGGCTGCGCAGGGTGCGTCATGGCACCGACTCTACGGGCGCCTTATGTCCGATGCGTGCTACTAAAGGACTATTCAGTCCGACTGGGTGGCCGGGTCGCCGCCGTCACCGGCGGCGGCCTGCGCCGCGGCCGCGGCGGCCCGGTCGCGGGCGATGGCGTCCCGGCGGGCGCGGCAGTACCAGAGGCCGATCAGGCCGAGGCCGGCGCCGGACAGGCAGATCCACGGCCAGCTGCCGTGGCCGTGGTCGGAGAGGGTGCCCTGGAAGGGGAGCAGGACCAGGAAGGCGACGAACCACAGCACCGTGCCACCGCCGACGATGGCGACGTCGTTGGCCTCCAAGGGCGGGGGCGAGGGGTGCAGCGGGCTCTTCGGCATGAGGCCTAGCGTACGGGGCGGGGTGCGGTTGTCCGCCACCACGCGGGCCGGTCCCGGACACCTTCGGCGGGTGGCCCCGGCATCGCCGCGGCGGTCGGGGCGCGCCCGGGCCGGCGGCCACCCCGCGGTTCCTCGGGTGTGATCGTTCTACGCGCGAAGATAGCGCGTGTGCGATTGGGGAACTCATACTTGTGATTCCGGTTGGCCGCGCCATGCCCAGGACGCCTGTGTTCGTGCCCGTCCCACCGGGCCCGCCCGGCCGCCACCGTCGCTCCGGGTGTCCCCCTCCTCAGCCCCCACCAGAGGACGCACGCATGCCTGTGGCCCAGCCGACCACCGAGTCGCCCGAGCCCGCCTCCAACGCGCCGAAGCCCCCCGCCGGCGCGCTGGACCGCTACTTCCGGATCTCCGAGCGCGGCTCCACCCTGCCGCGCGAGATCCGCGGTGGCATCGCCACCTTCTTCACCATGGCGTACATCCTGGTGCTCAACCCGATCATCCTGGCCAGTGCCACGGACATGACCGGCGCCCACCTGGACAGCGCCCAGCTGGTCACCGCGACCGCGCTCACCGCGGGTCTCACCACCCTGCTGATGGGCGTGATCGGCAACGTCCCGATCGGCCTCGCCGCCGGCCTGGGCGTCAACACCATCGTCGCGCTGCAGCTCGCGCCCAAGATGACCTGGCCGGACGCCATGGGCATGGTGGTGCTGGCCGGTTTCGCGATCATGATCCTGGTCGCCACCGGTCTGCGCGAGCGCGTCATGAACGCCGTCCCGCTCGGCCTGCGCAAGGCGATCGCGATCGGCATCGGCCTCTTCATCAGCCTGGTCGGCCTGGTCGACTCCGGCTTCGTCAGCCGCATCCCGGACGCCGCCCACACCACCGTCCCGCTCCAGCTCGGCGGCAACGGCCACCTGCTCGGCTGGCCGGTGCTGGTCTTCGTGCTCGGCCTGCTGCTCACCCTGGTGCTGGTGGTCCGCAAGGTGCCCGGCGCGATCCTGGTCTCCATCGTCGTGATGACCGGCCTCGCCGTGGTGATCGACAAGGTCGCCGACATCCCGGCCACGAGCTGGGGCCTCACCGTCCCCAGCTGGCCCGGCAACCCGGTGGCGGCGCCCGACTTCGGCCTGGTCGGCAAGGTCAGCCTGTTCGGCGGCTTCGAGAAGGTCGGTGTCCTCACCGGCGTCCTCTTCGTCTTCACCGTCCTGATGTCCTGCTTCTTCGACGCGATGGGCACCATCCTCGGCGTCGCCGACGAGGCGCACCTGCTGGACGCCAAGGGCGACCTGCCCGGCATCAACCGGATCCTGATGGTGGACGGCATCGCCACCGCCGCCGGCGGCGCGACCTCCTCCTCCGCCAACACCTGCTTCGTGGAGTCCACGGCCGGCGTCGGCGAGGGCGCCCGCACCGGCTTCGCCTCGATCGTGACCGGCGCCTTCTTCGTGGTCGCGCTCTTCCTCACCCCGCTCGCCACCATGGTCCCCGCCCAGGCCGCCACCCCGGCCCTGGTCACCGTCGGCTTCCTGATCCTGGCCAACTCGATCAAGGAGATCGACTGGGCCGACTACACGATCGCGATCCCGGCCTTCCTGACCATCGTGATGATGCCGTTCACGTACAGCATCACCAACGGCATCGGCTTCGGCTTCATCGCTTTCTGCGTCCTGCGGCTCGCCGCCGGGCGCGGCCGCGAGGTGCCGATCGCGATGTACGCGGTCTCGGCCGTCTTCGCCTTCTACTACCTGATGCCGGCCCTCGGCCTGCTCTGAGCCGCAGTACTGGCTGTCGCAGTGGCCCCGAACTCCTGGTGAGTGCGGGGCCACCGTCGTTGGATTGCGGGGTCACCTGCGTCGTACTGCGGTCATGGGCTCGGGCGGGGCTGGTGGCGATCCGATCGCTCACGTACGGGAACCAGGTCACCAGGAGTCGAGCGAGACGCTCGGGCCGTTCTGGAGGTAGCGGGCGAGGGCCGTTCCCGTGGTGGAGACGAGCAGGCGGTGGACGGCTTGGCTCCAGGCCCACACTGCCGTCGGTAACCCGACCCGGTGGCACGACGAGTTCCCCTCCATCCGGAACGCGGTGCAGAGCCTCGCCGTGCACCAGCGGGTACCACCCAGCCACCTGTGGGGCCAGCCCCTCCCCACCGAACTGGTCACTGCCATGGCGACGGAGGCCCAGCGGGCCCTCTCCGTCGCCGGGTACCAGCACAACGGCAAGCGGAACGCGGCCGTCGGCGAGGCCGCGAACCACTTCGCAGCCCAGGTCGACCTTGCCGCACTCGTGGCACGGTCCACTGGCCTGGAAGTCGAGCAACCGCACACCGGGGTCTATCTCGGCTACACGGCAGGCCAGTTCCTCGACTTCCACGTGGACGAGGCCCGGTTCGGCGAGGCCAATCTGATCATCTGCCTCAAACACGCCCGGCGCGCGGGGGCCGACAAGGCAAGTGCCACCGTCTTCCTCAGCGCCGCCGGTTACCTCGAATGCGGCGCGTCGTGGGCGGCGGTGTCGTTTTCGACGGGGCACTTACGCCGCACGGCCGGACGCCGCTCGGCGCTGGGGAGAGCGTCACCCTCATCAGCCTCGGCTTCTGCGCGAGTGATCAGGCCAAGCGTGTTCTGACGGACCTTCCCTCGGCTCCCGTGTAGTCACGCCGAGTCAGCTGTCCTCTCCATCCGTCGCCGATCCTCACCCACTGCCCGAGACAGTGGTCGCTTCCGTCGCCAACGGCATCGGCTTCATCGCCTTCCTGAGCCGTAGTTCTACCGGTCGCGGCCCCGTTCCCCGTGGAGGGAACGGGGCCGCTTTCGCGCTCTCGCCGCATGGCGGGGCCGGACTGGGGCAGAATCGGCCACGCCGACGGCGTCGCTGGTGAGGTGGCCGCCGGGTCGGCGTGCGATCAGGTGGGGGGAGCAGTTGGTAGTCGGACCCATTCCGATTCCAGGGCATCTGAAGCTTCCGGCCGGGCGGCAGAAGCTGTCGCGGCGAATACGCCGGGTGTGGCGTTCTCGGAAGGCGCTCGGCGGGACCACGCAGTGGATCATCGACTGGGGCCTGCCCATGGCTGTGGCCATGGGGGCCCTGTTCGTGTTCGCGGCCCGGGCGGACAATCCGCTCGCCGTCTACAAGGTCTTCACCCTGATCGACGCGCCGGAGCACGTGCTGCTCTGGGTGGCGTCCCTGCTCGGCTGGCTCCTCGTCCCTGCCATCATCGGTGGTTTTGCGGGCCACATCATCGCCCAGCGGATCAGCAGCGTGAAGGCGATCTCGACCAACAGCATGTTCACGCGCCGCCCGCTGAGTCGGCGCCTGCGGCCGCCGGGGTTGATCGACGACCTCGGCCCGTACTTCCACGGAACCTATGCGCAGCAGGAGTTCATCGACGCCTGGGTTCGGGTGGTGCACCGCAACGACTGGACGAGGGCCCAGGACCACTGGGAGGTCTTCGTCCGCGACCTTATGTCGACCCAGCAGTACGCCCACCTCGACCGGCACGAGTGCCTGCGCCAGGTGCAGAACGCCGGTCGGATCGTTCTCATGCTCTCCGGGCGGACCGGGGGCTGCATCGTGTGTGACAGGAGGCGGTGACGCGTGCGTTCCGAGGACGCCGTCGAGATTGTCCGGGCCGCCCTGGCCCTGGCTCTGCCGACCGCCAGCGCGGAGGGGCTGACCCGGGCTGCGGAGACCGTGATCCGCTGGGGGGCGGAGGAGGCGACCCAGCAGCTCGACGGGCCCCTGACCACGCGGTTGCTGCTCGACCTGCTCGCCGTCGCCGACGTGCCGCCGCCCGACTTCCGCCCGGCCGAGCCTCAGTGGGAGGGTCGGCTCTACGAAGGTGGGGCGGACTATCGAACGTGGTCCCGCTCCGAGGGGATGCCGCGGCTCCCGTTCCTCCCGCGACCGCCGGACGAACGGATCGATCCGACCTACCCGGACGACCCGGACGGCCGGGAGGGGTGGGGCCCGCGCGGTTCCACCCCGCGCGGCTGAGGTCGCCACCGATCGTCCCGCCGGGCCTCTCCCCGCTTCGTGCGGGGAGGGGCCCGGTGCGTTCGCGGGGGCCGGGGCACTCCCTAGTGGACGCAGAACTCGTTGCCTTCAGGGTCCTGCATGACCGTCCAGGAGCCGCCGGGCTCGTCGACCGCGCGCAGGACGGTGGCGCCGAGGGCCTCCAGTCGCTCCACGGTGGCGCCGCGGGCGTCGGGGCCGGGGTGGAGGTCGAGGTGGAGGCGGTTCTTGGCGGTCTTCGCCTCGGGGACCTGCTGGAAGAGCAGGCGGCGGCCGAGGCCGGTGCCGCTGACCGGGTCGAAGGGCTCGTCGGGGTGGCGGACGCCGGCCAGGGTGCGCCAGGCGGCGCGGCCGTCGGTCTCCGTGACGAGGTCGGGGGTCACGGCGCCGGCCGCGAGCAGGCGGGCGATCAGGGCGCTGTGGTCCTCGACGGTGTAGTCGAGGGCGGCGGCCCAGAAGGCGGCCTGGCGGTGGGGGTCGGCGCAGTCGATGACGAGCTTCCAGTGCAGAGCCATGTAACCCGTTATATCGGTTACCTGACGTGCGATCAATGACCGACTTGATGGACCTGCCAAAAATGGCACTGTGTAGGGCAGTTGGCGTTGGGCATACTGCCTGGACGGGAGACGGGGAGGGGGCTCTACCGATGGTGCAACAGGATCCGCCCGGGGGAGACGAGGCGAGGCTGCTGCCGGAGCTGTTCCGGACGGCGGACCAGGCCTCGCTGGACGGTCAGCGCGAGACACTGCGCTGGTACCGGGGGCTGATCGGGATGCTCGTGATCGCCGCGGTGGTCGGCTCGCTGCCGGGGCCCGAGCACCGGGGAGACAGCGACATCACGCCGCTCTTCTCCGTGGTGGCGTTCCTGGTGGCCGGATACTTCTGGTCACGGCTGCGCCGCAGCAACCCGCAGGGGCGGTGGTACGAGGCCCGGGCGGCGGCCGAGTCGGTCAAGACGCTCGCCTGGAAGTACTCGATGCGGGCCCGGCCGTTCGACGGCGAGGCGGAGTCGGCGGAGGTGGACCGCGGCTACCTGCTCCAGATGGAGGACGTGCTGCACGCCTTCGAGGACCCGGAGATCGTGCCGCCGGACACCACCGTGGAGATCACCCCGGAGATGCGCCGGGTGCGCGCCGAGAGCCTGGTCGCACGGCGGACGTTCTACCTGCGCACCCGGGTCGAGGGGCAGCGCACCTGGTACCGCTCGCGGGCCGAGGCGTGCGAGACGCAGGCGGTCTCCTGGGGGCTGGGGATCGCCGCGCTCATCATCATCGGGGCGGCGGCGGCGATCGCGCAGGCGGTCGGCGCGCTGCCGGTGCACGTCTTCGGGGCCAGCTCGGCGGCGGCCGCCGCGGTGATCGCCTGGACCCAGCTGAAGCAGCTGCGCCCGCTGGCCGCCGCGTACCAGCTGGCCGCACGCGAGCTGGAGAACGTCGGGAACCAGCTCTCCGACCTCGATCTGAAGGCCCCGGACGCCGAGGCCCGCTGGGCCCGGCTGGCCGCCGAGGCGGAGGACGCCGTCTCGCGCGAGCACACCACCTGGCGGGCCCGGCGCGCCTTCCCCCGGTGAGCGGCCGACCCGGTGTGGAATCGGGAGGTCGTGAGGAGATCGGGCGAAATGTACGGGGTGCTGTCGGCACAGGTGTGCGAGGTGGGTGAGGGTCGGCCGGAGAAGCGCCGTCCGTAATCGTTACGTGTCCATGCCCTGGTTTCATCGCCTCCGCGCACGACGTCAGTCACTGCCCGGAGGCCCCCTTTGCGCGTTCTTCTGATCGCCACCGCGTTCAACAGCCTGACCCAGCGCGTCCACACCGAACTCCGCGAGCGCGGTCACGAGGTGGCCGTACAGCTCGCGCTCGGCGACGAGCCGGTCCGGGCCGCCGTGGCCCGGACCGACCCCGAGCTGATCATCTGCCCGATGCTCACCAAGGCGATCCCGAGGGACGTCTGGTCGACCCGGACCGTCCTGATCGTGCATCCCGGCCCGAAGGGCGACCGGGGTCCCTCCTCGCTCGACTGGGCGATCACCGAGGGCGCCGAACGCTGGGGGGTGACCGTCCTCCAGGCGGTGGAGGAGATGGACGCCGGGGACATCTGGGCGTCCGTGGACTTCCCGGTGCGGGCCTGCGGCAAGAGCGAGCTGTACCGGGGCGAGGTCGCGGACGCCGCCGTGGAGGCGGTGCTGCTCGCGGTGAGCCGCTTCGAGGGCGGGCTGTTCACGCCCGAACCGCTCGACTACGACCGGCCGGACGTGGGCGGCCGGCTGCGGCCCTTCCTCAAGCAGGAGGCCCGCCGGATCGACTGGGAGGCCGACGACACCGCCACCGTGCTGCGCAAGCTGCGCGCGGGCGACTCCCAGCCGGGCGTGCTCGACGAACTGTACGGGCGCGAGTACTTCCTGCACGGCGGCCACCCCGAGGACGAGCTGCGCGGCGCCCGGCCCGGCGCGGTGATCGCCCAGCGGGACGGCGCGATCTGCCGGGCCACCACGGACGGCGCGGTCTGGATCCCGCAGCTGCGCCCGCGGCGGACGCCCGGCGGGCCGGCCACCTTCAAGCTGCCGGCCGCGACGGTGCTCGCCGACCACCTCCACCGGGTCCGCGAGGTGCCGGTCACCCCGGCCTCGGCGGCCGGGCGGGACACCTGGGCGGAGATCCGCTACCACGAGCGGGAGGACGTCGGTTTCCTCGAATTCTCCTTCGCCGGCGGGGCGATGAGCACCGAGCAGTGCCGCCGGCTGCTGGCCGCCTACCGGGAGGCGGCCGACCGGCCGACCTCGGTGCTGGTGCTCGGCGCGGCCCGGGACTTCTTCTCCAACGGCATCCACCTCAACGTGATCGAGGGGGCGTCGTTCCCGGCGCTGGAGTCCTGGGAGAACATCAACGCGATGGACGACCTGGTCGAGGCCGTGCTGACCACGACCGACAAGCTCACCGTCGCGGCGCTGGCCGGGAACGCGGCCGCCGGCGGTCTGATGCTGGCGATCGCCGCCGACGAGGTCTGGTGCCGCGAGTCGGCCGTGCTCAACCCGCACTACCGGCTGATGGGCCTCTACGGGTCCGAGTACTGGACGTACACGCTGCCCCGGCGGGTCGGCGCCGAGCAGGCGGAGCAGCTGACCACGCAGACGCTGCCGGTGGGCGCGGCCCGGGCCGAGCGGCTCGGCCTGGTGGACCGGACGGCGGGCGGCGGCGCGGCCGAGTTCCGGGGCTGGGTCGAGCGGGAGGCGGCCGCGCTGGCCGGCTCGCCGGAGCTGACCGGCCGGCTGGTGGAGAAGAAGCGCCGCCGGGCCGAGGACGAGGAGGCGCGGCCGCTGGCCGACCACCGGACGGAGGAGCTGCGGCGGATGCACCGCAACTTCTACCGGGAGGGCGAGCCCTACCACCGGCTGCGGCGCGACTTCGTGCACAAGGTCTGCCCGGTGGCGACGCCGGAGCACCTGACGGGACTGCTCGGCCGACCGGAGTAGCGGGCGGCCGCAGTGCGACCGGCCGGAGTAGCGATCGGCCGGAGTAGCGATCGGCCGGAACGAGGACGGTCCGGTGGGGGCGTCGCGCCGGGGCCGGCGCCCCCACCGGACCGGGCGCTCAGCGCCCGCGGCCGGCCAGCGGGGCGGCCCGGCCGATCAGCACCGGCTGCGCGTTGAGGGTGCTCCGGCTCGGCGAGACCGCGAAGGCCAGCGAGCCGAAGAAGATGTAGCAGCCCAGCCCGACCACCAGCGGGAAGATGAACTGGAGCGCCATCACACCGCCCTGGGTGCCCTGTTCGGCGTCGAGCCGGACGGAGACCGCCGCCATCCCGGTGTAGTGCATGGCGCACACCGCGACGCCCATCACCGGGGCGGCGGCCAGGACGGCGACGGTGCCCTTGATGTTCAGCGCGGCCCAGAGCGCGGCCGTCGCCGCGAAGATCGCGATGGCGACCGAGAGCCCCACCGTGGTGTGGTCGTAGCCGAGGTGGCCGGGCAGGACCATCGCGGCCATGCCGAGGTAGTGCATCGCGGCCACCCCGAGGCCGGTGGTGA
The DNA here is from genome assembly GCF_040298365.1 of Kitasatospora sp. NPDC001603. Taxonomy (NCBI): domain Bacteria; kingdom Bacillati; phylum Actinomycetota; class Actinomycetes; order Kitasatosporales; family Streptomycetaceae; genus Kitasatospora; species Kitasatospora sp. NPDC001603. Next base: position 63,717 of record NZ_JBEPAA010000027.1, on the reverse strand, counting down.
GACCGCCCGCGAGCAGCGCGGTGCGGGGGTGGCGGCTGTAGCCGACGGTGAAGATGCCGAGCCCGACCACCGCGATCGCGACGAGCAGGCTGAGCACGGTCAGGCCCGGGCGGTAGGTGATCTCGGCCCCGGTGACGGAGAAGCCGAGCATCGCGATGAAGTGCATCGACCAGATGCCCGCGCCGAGCGACGTCGACGCGAACAGCAGCCAGTACGTCCGGGTGCGGCCCGACGAGACCAGGGCCCAGCGGGCGCTGCGCAGGGCGACGAAGGCGCCCAGACAGGCGACGAAGTACGAAACCGCCGGCGTCACCCAGCCGAGGTCGGCATGGTGGATCTCACCCACGAGGAACTCCTGGACGGATTGGGGGAGGACGGACGCCAGGATCGGGCGGACTCGTCGGCCGGGAACGGCCGGTCATGGATGGCGGCAGTGCCGGGACGCGGCACGTGCGGCGTCGTGGTCCTGCCCGGGGGAAGCCTGGCGTGTGGTGCCCCTGACAACGGGGGACAGTAGCCACTACCGGTGAGTCGCACAATGTTCGATCATTTGGTGAAACCGCAGGTCAGAGCCGTCCTTCACGTGATCGGCAAGATCTCGCCACCAAGCCCTGACGCCGCCTGCGCACGCACACGGGCCCTGCGCATGTGCCGTCCGGGCCCGCTGCGGCGCCGGCGTCCGGCCGCCGGGGCGCGGTCACTCCAAGGGGGCTAGGCCGAACGGGTGGCCGGCCGGGTCGATCAGCACCCTGAGCGTGCGGCCGTGCTGGAACTGCGGCTCGGTGGCCCCGAGCGCGAGTGCCCGGGCGGTGGCCTCCTCCAGGTCGTCGACGTAGAAGTCCAGGTGGAAGTGCTTGCTGCCGTCGGGTTCGGTCCACGGCTCCTGGCGGTACCCGGCGACCCGTCCGAACCCGAGCGGGCTGCCGCCCTCGGGGTTGTCCAGGATGGCGAAGCGCTCGTCCACGTGCCTGGTCTCCCACCCGAGCAGCTCACCGTAGAAGGCGGCCAGCGCGACCGGGTCGGCGCAGTCGATGGTGACCATGGCGAGGCGGGCGAAGCCGGTGTCGTTCTGCTCGGCCTGCTCGGCGGCGACGTCGGTCATTTCTGGTCGGCCCTTCTACTGAGGGGTGGTGCTGGGGCCCGCGTGGATCGGGCCCCAGAACCAGCATCGCACCGGGAGTCACGGAGGGCGCGGCCGGTGGTGCGGGGGGCTCGTGTCCGGCGGCCGTGCGCCGTGGAGCCGGGTGGATCGCTACAGAATCAGGACGTTTCCGCCACTGTCGGTGGGATGCGGGATGTATAAACTTTCGACGATATCGAAGGATTGTTGTTAACCGGGGGGTTCTCCAATGGCGATCGAGCTGCCGAGCGAGGTAGCGACGCTCCTGGACTTCATCGGCATCCACTGGCCCTCGGTCAACGAGGACAAGGTCCGTGAATTCGGGGAGCACGTCAAGGAGTTCGCGAAGGGCCTCGAAGACCTGCACGCGGACTCGACGGCGACGGTCCATCAGCTCGGCGGGGCCTACGAGGGGGCGTCCTACGAGGCGCTCATCGCCAAGTGGGCGCTGATGTCCGACAAGCACTTCAACGAGGTCGTCCAGGCGGCCCACGTGGTGGCGAAGGCGCTGGACACCGCCGCCGACGTGATCGTGGCGATGAAGCTGGAGGCGCTCGGCGAGCTCATCGTGCTGGCCGCCTCCTTCGTCGCCGCCCAGGCCGCCGCGGTGGCGACCTTCGGCCTGGCGGAGGCCGGGGTGATCGCGATCCAGCAGGCCGGGCGCAAGCTGATGTCCTACCTGGCGCACCAGTTGGAGGACCACATCGTCTCCGAGGTGATCGAGGCGGCGATCACCCCGCTGGTGGAGATCGTCTCCGGGGCGGTGGCCGGGTTGGTGTTCGAGGCCGCCGAGGCCGCGCTGAGCGGCGGTGGCGGGTCGGGGGGCACCCAGTTCAAGATCAACCCTGACGCGGTGGAGGCGCACGCCAAGGCCCTGCACGAACAGGCCGAGAAGGTGGCCCAGCACGCGCAGGTCTTCAGCAGCCGGGTCGCGGGGGTGAGTTTCGCGTGACGGACCCGATCGTCAAGGCCCTGGAGAAGGGCGCCCAGAAGCTCGGCAAGGCACTCGCCGACGACATGGGCAAGGCCGCCAAGAAGATGTACAAGCAGGCCGGCGACAACCTGTCGAAGGCCGCCAAGCACCACAAGGACAACGACTCCGGCAACGCCCACACCTTCGACGAGAAGAACAAGGACAAGGCCGCGCCGCCGCCGAAGGCGGGCAGCAGCGGCGGCGACGGGCCGAAGACGCCGCCCCGGAAGTACTACGTCCACGACGACGGCCGGGTCCAGGAGATCAAGGACGGCAAGTTCGTCGACGTCGACGGGAGCGACAAGTCCCTGAAGACCCTGCTGGACGGGGCCTCGGAGAAGGTCAAGGACCCGTCCCCGGACGACCTCAAGGACAAGTACCACGCGAAGAAGTACAAGAAGTCCGACAAGGACGAGGACGGGAACCCCAAGAAGGACGAGAAGGTCCCGAGCAGCCGGATCGACGCTCCGACCCCGCTCTCCCGGGCCGTCGAGGAGGCCCGCCGGGCCCAGGGCGACTACGGCGGCAAGAACTACGCGGCGCTCCGCTACAAGCACCCGGACGGCGACGAGATCATCCTGGTCGGCCGCAGCGGTGACCGGAGCCACTCCGAACGGTCCATCGGCAAGCCGCTGCTCGGCGGCCGGGAGGACCACGTCTCCGAGTTGTACACCGAGCGGGCCCCCTGTCAGGCCAACGAGAACTGCGAGCGCTGGCTCGGCCGGCACTTCCAGCCCAAGAACCCCGACCTCGACGTGAACTACGGCGTGGAGTACGACAGCAAGGTCCCCACGAAGAACCGGGACTGGGGCCACCGGGCGTACCTGGACCAGCTCCACCAGGATCACACCGCGGGCCAGCATGGTGGCACGATGGGCACGAAGGACTTCGACGCGCAGGGGCAGCAGGACAAGGCGGCCCACGAGACGAAGCACGTGGCGAAGAAGGCGAAGCATGGACAGTAGGGCAGTTGGCGGGCGGACCGAGAGGACGGATGACCGGTGCTGGTAGGGATCGACTGGCCCCGGGTCGTCGCCGAGGCCGCGCCCGGCGACCTGTTGAGGTTCAAGCCCGACGAGGCGGCCCGGATCTGGCCGGACGGGGACGGCGCCCGCTTCGTGACGGAGATCGGGGTGCCGTTCTCCAACGGGCTGTTCCGGTTGCTGGAGGAGCTCGCGGACCGGCGGCCCGAGAACCCGGACTGGGCGTTCGCCAGGCCGCTGACCGATTCGCTGGTGGAGACCGAGCACGGCACGCTGCGCCAGTTGGGCGAGTTGTCCAGCGCGTTCGTGTTCGTCAACCTCGACGACGGGACGATCTGGGTCTGCGACCCGGACGCCGACGAGGAGTACCAGCTGATCCACCGTGACATCTCCTCGCTGGCGTACCTGGTGTACAAGATCGCCATCGAGCGGCCGCGGCCCGAGGAACGGCCGACGCCGTACGACTGGGCCGATGCCGAGGAGTACATCCGGGAGGGCATGGGCCGCTGGGACGATCTGCCGTTCGGCAGCGAGGCGGAGTTCTGGAACTCCTTCCTCGACTTCTACCAGACGACGTGAGAGGGCCGGTGCGGACATGGACGACGAGCTGACGGCGGCGCTTACGGCGCACTTCGGGCCGCGGGGGCTGCGCAGCCTGTCGGTCGCGCCCGCCGGGCCGCTGCGCGACCCCGGACTGCCGCTCCAGGTGGGGCCGTACTTCCGGGCCGCCGAGGAGTCCGACCCGCTGTCGCTGGGCGAGTACGCGGCCGGGGCCGGGCTGGAGGCCGGAGCGTCGGCCGCCCAACTGCGGATCGGCACCGACGGCGGGGCCGAGCTGTTCTTCGCCCCGGACCGGTCCGTCCGCGCGCTGCTGCTGGGGTCCGAGCCGGCGGAGCTGCCGGTCGCCTCGACGGTGGAGGCGTTCGCGGCCGGGCTGCTGCTGCTGGACCGGTACCTGCCGGCGGTCGCCGCGTCCGACCGGCCGGAGGCGGCCTTCGCCGCCTACCGGGAGCTGCGCCAGGGGCTGCTGGCGGCCGACCAAGCCGCCTTCGAGGACCGCGAGGGCTGGTGGCCGCGGGTGCTGGACGACCTGCGGCGCCCGCTGAACGTCGACTCCTCGGCGGCCTTCGAGGTGGTCGACGAGCAGGGCGGGACGCGGATCGAGACGGCCATCGGCGGCCCCGGCCTGCTGCACCCCGAGGAGGTGCTCTGGCACCGCCTGCGGGCGGAGGGCGTGGAGCCCGAGCAGGTGGTGCGGGTCTACTGCGAGCTGGAGCCGTGCATGATGCCCGGGCACTACTGCGCGCGCTGGATGGCGGCGGAGTTCCCGCAGGCGGAGTTCACCCACGGCTTCGACTACGGGGAGACGGCCGAGTCGCGCGAGAGCGGGATCAAGGCACTGATGATCAGCCTGGCCGAGCGGCAGGGCTGAGCGGTCGGGCCGCGCGGGGAGGCCCGAGCGGTCGGGCCGCGGTGGAACCAGGAGAGGGAAGCGGGAATGGTGCGGGACGGGCGACGGATGCCGCCGCTGGGGGCGGGGCGCAGGGCGGCCGGACTGGCACTGCTCGGCTGGCTGGACGACATGCGGGCACCGCGGCTCTGCCGGGTGGCGGGGCCGCCCGGGGCCGGCAAGTCGCACCTGCTGGCCTGGCTGGTCCGCGGCTGCACGACGGACGAGGCGCCGGGCGAGCGGCGGATCCACGCCGTGCTGCCCGCCGCCGGGGCCACCCTCCGGACGGCCGTCTGGTCGCTGGGCCACCAGCTCGACCTGGTGGCGCACGCCCCGGGCCCGCTGATCGAGGCGATCGCGGCGGACAACCGCCCGACCCTGATCTGCGTCCCCGAGCTGGACCAGGCCGACGACCCGGCCGGCCTGGTGACCGGGCTGCTCGACCCGCTGCTCCGGCTGCCCGGGGTGCGCCTGGTGGTCGAGGCGACGACCGGGGGCGCGGCGGCCGGGGCGTTCACCGCGGTGCCCGCGCCGGCGGTGCTGGAGCTCGGCGATCCGCAGTGGACGGACCGGGAGCGGTTCGCGCAGTGGGCGGCGGCCCGGGGCGGCGACGCGGGCGCGTACCCGCTGCCCGGCCCGGTCCTCGGGACGCCGGCCGCTCCGCCGGCGGTGCCGGCCGGTGCCGATCTGCGGTCCGCCGGCGAGGAGGCGCTGTCCGCGCTCTGGACGGCGGCCGCGGCCGGTGGCGACCCCGGCCCGCTGACCGCCGATCCGCTGCTCTACGCGCTGGCCCGCCCCGTCCCGGTGACGGCGGCCGTCGAGCGGCGGGACGACGCGCTCGGCCGGGCCTGGCGCGCCGCCGGTCCGGCCGTGATCGAGGAGCCCGACCCGGCCGTCCGGGCCGCCGTGCTGCGGACCAGGCTGCTGGGCGCGGACACCGCCGCCGCGGCCGCCGCGGCCGTCCTCGCGCAGCTGCCCGCGCCGTGGTCCGGACGCTGGGCGCGCTGGGAGGGCACCGACCGGGACTGGCCGGGCCCGGCCGTCGCGGTCACCGCCGGGGTCGGGCCGTACCTGTCGCAGGTGCTGGTGGCCGATCCGACCGGCGCGGTGCGGACCTTCGACGTCGCCACCGGCCGCCGGGTCGGTGCCGTGGTGGTGCCGTCCCCGCGCCCGCTGCGGGGGCTGGCCGTGACGGCCGGCGGCTCCGTGGTGCTGCTCGACGCCTGGGGCCGGGCGGAGCTGGTGGTGCCGGCCGAACCGCGGCCGGGGCTGGACGGGTACGGGCTGATGGCGGCGCTGGACGCGGTCCGCGCGGTGGCCGGCGGTCCGGGCGGCGGTCTGAGCGCGGTGGCCGCGATCGGCGGGCTGGCCGACTCCGCGCCCGCCTTCGGCGACGCGGCCGGCGCCGTGCACTGGTACCAGGACGGCGCGGTGGTGAGCGAGCGGCTGCACCACGGGCCGGTCACCGCGCTGGCCGGCGCCGCGCTCGGGGGCGGACCGCTGTCCGATCCGGAGATCCCGCTGCTGGTCAGCGGCGGTTTCGACGGCGCCGTCCGGCTCTGGGGCCCGCGCTCGGCGCCGATGCCCGAGCCGTCCGACCGGCGCGGCTGCCCGGTGACGGCGGTGGCCGCCGGGGCGACCGCGGCCGGCCCGGTGGTGGCCGCGGCCTGGTCCGACGGGCTGGTCCGGGTGCGCGACCTCGGCACCGGCGGGGTGCTGGACCTGCGGACGGGCTCCGAGGTCTGGTCGCTGGCGCTGGCCGGAACGCTGCTGGTGCTGGGCATGCCGGACGGCCTCGCCGCGGTGGACACCCGGCCCCGGCCGCACGGGGCCGCGGCCCCCGCCGTCGGACTGCGGGCCGGCGCCTGAAGCAATTTTCATTAGCGAGAGTAATGACATAGACTAAGGACATGCCCGAGATGTCCGAGCAGGACCTCGCAGCCGTCAGTCAGCTGCGGTCGTCCACCATGCGCCTCTCCCGCCGCCTGCGTCACCAGCGGGTCGAGGAGTCGCTCAGCCCCACCGAGATGGGGGTGCTGGGCACCCTCGCACGCTGCGGGAAGGCCACGCCGGGTGAGCTCGCCCGGAAGGAGCACGTGCAGCCGCCCTCGATGACCAGGATCGTCGCGATGCTGGAGGAGAAGGGCCTGGTGCGGCGGGAGCCGCACCCGGAGGACCGCCGTCAGGTGGTCGTCAGCAGTACCGAACAGGCGGAGGTGATCCTCGCGGAGAGCCGCCGCCGGCGCAACGCCTGGCTCGCCGAACTCGCCGAGGGTCTCGACGAGGAGGAGTGGGCCGCCCTGCGGGCGGCCGCGCCGGTGCTCTACAAGCTCGCACACCTGTAAGACACGCTCGGGGCCCAGCCGTTCCGGTCAGCCGCCGGAGGACGAAGGAGAACCGCATCACCGCAGCACCGACCACCGAAACCAGGAGCGCGACGACCCCCTGCCGGGTCGTCGCGCCGCGAGGGGAGAGCACCGTGACACCGCCGGCCGCAGCCAGCGCCGCCATCCGCACCGACGAACCGACCACCGAACCCGCCGCGGCCACCGCCGCGGCCGCCGACGCCCAGGCACCCGCCCCGACGGGGCCGGCCGGCAACGGCGACGACGACCCCGACGAACGCACCGCGGCGGTCACCCCCGCCGCTCAGGAATCCCCGACCGGAGCCCGCTTCACCCGGCCCGGAGGGATGTTCTCCTCACTGCGCGTCCGCAACTACCGTTACTACTTCGCCGGCCAGGTGGTCTCCAACACCGGTACCTGGATGCAGCGGATCGCCCAGGACTGGCTGGTCCTCAGCCTCACCGGCAGCCCGCTCGCGGTCGGCATCACCACCGCCATGCAGTTCCTGCCGATGCTGCTGCTCGGCCTCTTCGGCGGCGTGCTCGCCGACCGGATGCCCAAGCGCCGGCTGCTGATCTACACCCAGGGCGCGATGGGCCTGCTCGCCGCGGGCCTGGCCGTGCTGACCGTCGGCGGCGTGGTGACGCCCTACTACGTGTACGCGTTCGCGCTGCTGCTCGGCCTCGTCACGGTGGTCGACAACCCGACCCGGCAGGCCTTCGTCTCCGAGATGGTCGGTCCCAAGGACCTCGCCAACGCGGTCAGCCTGAACGCCGCCAACTTCCAGACCGCCCGGCTGGTCGGCCCCGCCGTCGCGGGCCTGCTGATCGCCGCGGTCGGCAGTGGCTGGGCCTTCGCGGTGAACGCGCTCTCCTTCGCCGCCGTGATCGGCGGGCTGCTCGCCATGCGGTCGTCCGAACTGCGCCCCACCGCACCGATCGCCCGCGAGAAGGGGCAGTTGAGGGAGGGGCTGCGGTACGTCAAGGAGCGGCCCGAGCTGCTCTGGCCGATGGTGCTGGCCGGCTTCATCGGCACCTTCGGGTTCAACTTCCCGACGCTGCTCTCCGGTTTCGCCCACGACACCTTCAAGGTCGGCGCCGGGCAGTACGGCCTGCTGAACACCGCGATGGCGGTCGGTTCGCTGGCCGGCGCGCTGCTCGCGGCCCGGCGTGGCGCGCCCCGGCTGCGCCGGCTGGTCGCCGCCGCGCTGGCCTTCGGCGCGCTGGAGGTGCTGGCCGCCTTCGCGCCCGACTACTGGTCGTTCGCGCTGCTGCTGACCCTGATCGGGGTCTTCGGGCTGAGCTTCAACACCTCGGTCAACTCGATGCTCCAGCTGGGCACCGACCCCGCGATGCGGGGCCGGGTGATGGGCCTGCTGGTCCTGGTGTTCACCGGCGGCACGCCGATCGGCGCGCCGGTCGTCGGCTGGGTGACGGCCTCGTACGGGCCCCGCCTCGGGCTGCTGGCCTGCGGGGTGGTCTCGGCGCTGGCGGCCGGCACGGTCGGTCTGGTCCTGGCCCGCAGTGCGGACCTGAAGGTCCGGGTCGATCTGCATCCGGGTCGCGGCGGGCGGGTGGTGGCCTTCGTTCCGCGCACCGTCGCCCCGGCCAAGTCCGAGCTGGCACCGGCCTGCTGACGGCTCGTCACCCCGGAGCGCACCGCGTGGTGCGCCCCGGGCGCGGGGTCAGAGCCGGATCTCCAGGATCTGGCCCCGCCAGGGCCTGCCCTGGTACTCGGACTCGAAGGCCTCGGTCTCGGTGAAGCCGAGCGCCCGGTACTGCTCGACCAGACGGCGGTCCTCGCTCGCGAAGCAGTCCACCCGGAGCAGGCCGATACCGCGCCGGCGGGCCTCGTCGAGGGCGTCGGCGATCAGCGCGGCGCCGATGCCGGAGCCCTTCAGGGAGCGGTCGGTGACCAGGTTGCGGACGTACAGCTCGCGCTCGTCCACGGGGGTGGCGTAGGCGCTGGCCTGCTCGGACAGCACGCAGCAGCCGATGGTGCGGCCCTCGTCGTCCGTCGCGAGCCGGATCAGGAACGGCTCGGCGGTGTACCCGTCGATGCGGTCGATCAGGGCCGGGACGCTGCTCCAGGGCCGGTCGCCCCACTGGTCGGCGCGGCCCCGCGCGGCGAGCCAGGCCACCGCGCCGTCGAGCAGGGCGAGGATGTCGGCGGTGTCGGCGCGGTCGCCGGTACGGATCGTCATGATAAAGGTTCTCACCCCAACCGGGCGGCGGGGGAAGATGAGCCCATGAGGCTCTTTGTGGCGGTGCTGCCGCCGGTCGAGGCGTTGCAGGGGCTCGCCGACGCGGTCGCCCCGGTGCGGGCCCTGCCGGGGGCGGACCGGCTGCGCTGGACGGCCGTCGAGGGCTGGCACCTGACCCTGGCCTTCCTCGGCGAGGTGCCGGTGGAGCGGCTGCCGGAGCTGGAGGCCGGGCTGGCGGCGGTGGCCGGGGTGCACGGGGCGCACCGGCTGCGGCTCGCGGGCGCCGGGCGGTTCGGCGACCGGGTGCTCTGGGCCGGAGTGGAAGGCCAGGCGTGGGCGCTGCGGCGGCTCGCCGAGGCCGTGTACGAGGCCACCGCGGAGGTGGCCGGTGAGGTCGACGCGTTCACCTTCCACCCGCATCTCACCCTCGCCCGGGCCGGCTCCTCCCGGGGGCACCGGCGGGCGGCGCAGCGGGGGGCGGTGGCCGAGCTGGAGGCGCTGGAGTCGGCGCTCGGCGGGTACCGCGGGCCGGAGTGGGAGGCCGCGGAGCTGCACCTGATGAAGAGCGAGCTCGACGGCGGCTTCGCGCACTACGAGACGGTCGCCTCCTGGCCGCTGGCCCGCTGGAGCTGAGGCGCGCCCGGGGGCCGCTCAGAGCCCGGTGGGGCATCGCCGCGGGAGCGGGGCCCCCGGGCGGGACGGCGCGCCGGTCGCCGTACGCGGCCCCGGGCCGGGTCGGCGCGGCGGCCGACGTGGCCTTCCCGGCCTCCGACGGCGCCCGCCGGTTCACCGGACGCGGCCCGGACGCCACCGGCGGAGCCACCCTCGGGGTCCGGCCGCCGACGGGTCGCGGGTACGCTCGATGACCGTGGATCCCAAGACTCGCATGCGTATCGTGACCGGCGCCCTGGTGCTGCTGCTGGTGGTCGTCCTGATCAGCTCGCTCGTCAACAGGTAGCGCGAACAAACGGAAGGGCCACCGCCCGCAGGCGGTGGCCCTCACGCGTGTGCCGGCCCGCTCAGGGCCGTGCGACCGTGCCGGTGCTCAGAGCTGCTCGACCACGTAGTCGATGCAGGCGGTGAGCGCCTCGACGTCCGCCGGCTCGATGGCCGGGAACATCGCGACGCGCAGCTGGTTGCGGCCGAGCTTGCGGTACGGCTCGGTGTCGACGATGCCGTTGGCACGCAGTGCCTTGGCGACGGCGGAGGCGTCCACCGCGTCGTCGAAGTCGATCGTGCCGACCACCTGGGAGCGCTCCGCCGGGTTCGCCACGAACGGGGTGGCGAACGACGACTTCTCGGCCCAGCCGTACAGCCGGGAGGAGGAGTCGGCCGTCCGGGCGACCGCCCAGTCCAGGCCGCCGTTGCCGTTCAGCCAGTCCAGCTGGTCGGCCAGCAGGAACAGGGTGGAGATCGCCGGGGTGTTGTACGTCTGGTCCTTCGACGAGTTGTCGATGGCCGTCGGCAGGTCGAAGAACGGCGGGATGTAGCGGCCGGAGCCGGCGATCTCGGCGGCGCGCTCCAGGGCGGCCGGGGAGAACGTCGCCAGCCAGAGGCCGCCCTCGGCGGCGAAGGACTTCTGCGGCGCGAAGTAGTAGACATCGGTCTCGGTGATGTCGACCGGCAGGCCGCCGGCGCCCGAGGTGGCGTCCACCAGGACCAGCGAGCCCTCGTCCGCCCCGGCCGGGCGCCCGATCGGCATCGCGACGCCGGTGGAGGTCTCGTTGTGGGTGAGCGCGTAGACGTCCACGCCCGCCTCGGCGACCGGCAGCGGGTGGGTGCCCGGGGCGGTCTTGATCACGGTCGGCTCGCCCAGCCAGGGCGCCGCCTTGACCGAGGAGGCGAACTTGGAGGAGAACTCGCCGAAGTCGAGGTGCTGGGACTTCTCCCGCACCAGGCCGAAGGCCGCGATGTCCCAGAAGGCGGTGGAGCCACCGTTGCCGAGAACCACCTCGTACCCCTCGGGGAGGGAGAAGAGGCTGCTCACGCCCTCGCGCACGCGCTTGACCAGGTTCTTCACCGGGGCCTGGCGGTGCGAGGTGCCGAGCAGGGAGGTCTCGGTGGCGGCGAGGGCACTCAGGGCCTCGGGGCGCACCTTGGACGGGCCGCAGCCGAAACGGCCGTCTGCGGGCTTGATGTCAGCGGGGATCTGGATCTGAGCCACGGGCGGCAGCCTACCGGCCGCGATTGCGGAAGTGTTACGGCAGTCCGCCCGCTGAGATGCGATCTTCACGGCTGCGAGCTGCGGAAACAGCGGGTCCGACGGAGCGTCGGACCCGCTGCTCACCAGTGGTTTCTCAGTGCGCGATGGCCTCGAAGCCCTCGATGTCGCGCGGGCTGCGCGGGGCGGGGCCGATGTAGCGCGCGGCGGGGCGGACGAGCCGGCCCGTGCGCTTCTGCTCCAGGATGTGCGCCGACCAGCCGGCGGTGCGCGCACAGGTGAACATCGAGGTGAACATGTGCGCCGGGACCTCGGCGAAGTCCAGCATGATGGCGGCCCAGAACTCGACGTTGGTGGCCAGCACGCGGTCGGGGCGGCGGTTGTGCAGCTCCTCCAGCGCGGCCTTCTCCAGCGCCTCGGCGACCTCGAAGCGCGGCGCGCCGAGCTCCTTGGCGGTGCGGCGCAGCACGCGGGCGCGCGGGTCCTCGGCGCGGTAGACGCGGTGGCCGAAGCCCATCAGGCGCTCGCCCTTGTCCAGCGCGTTCTTCACCCACGCCTTGGCGTCGCCGGTGCGCTCGATCTCCTCGATCATGCCGAGCACCCGGGACGGCGCGCCGCCGTGCAGCGGGCCGGACATCGCGCCGACGGCGCCGGAGAGCGCGGCCGCGACGTCGGCGCCGGTGGAGGCGATGACGCGGGCGGTGAAGGTGGAGGCGTTCATCCCGTGCTCGGCGGCGGACGTCCAGTAGGCGTCGATGGCCTTGACGTGCTTCGGGTCCGGCTCGCCGCGCCAGCGGATCATGAAGCGCTCGACGACCGTCTCGGCCTTGTCGATCTCGCTCTGCGGGACCATCGGCAGGCCCTGGCCGCGGGCGGACTGCGCCACGTACGAGAGGGCCATCACGGCCGCCCGGGCGAGGTCGTCACGGGCCTGCTCGGCGGAGATGTCGAGCAGCGGCTTGAGGCCCCAGACCGGGGCGAGCATGGCGAGGGCGGACTGCACGTCCACCCGGATGTCGCCGGAGTGGACCGGGATCGGGAAGGGCTCGGCGGCCGGCAGGCCGGGGTTGAACTTGCCGTCCACCAGCAGGCCCCAGACGTGGCCGAAGGAGACGTGGCCGACCAGGTCGTCGATGTCGACTCCGCGGTACCGCAGGGCGCCGCCTTCACGGTCGGGTTCGGCGATCTCGCTCTCGAAAGCGACGACTCCCTCAAGCCCGGGTACGAAGTCGGACATGCGACGGCTCCTTCAGCTCTGTGATCGGCGGGCCGCCGTGGTGGGGCGGTACGCCAGTGACCGAATGGTGTTTGGCACTCGGTGCCAGCCTGACAGGCACGGGGTGCATTGCGCCATACACCACGGTGGTGATGTTTCCCGCAGGACCGCTCGACCTTCACCTGAGGGCCGGTCGCGCCCGGCGATTCTCCGGAATCAATCATCGGTTTCCGGACAATTGCCTGTAGCTCGGACGGCCGAGCGGTGGCGAGACACCTTATCTCCCACGGGGGTTTGTCCGGAGGTAGCGGTGCCGGTTGCTTGTCGTACGGGATGATGTTGACGTGCAGACCCCGGAACGCGCCCAGTCGACGCCCCCGAGCCCCGCCTCCCGGATCCTGGCCGAGGAGGCCCGGCCCGGGCCGGACCTCACCGTGATGCGCAAGCACTACACCCACGAGGGCCTGGTCGAGGGGCAGCTCGCGGCCGACCCGGTCACCCAGTTCACCCGCTGGTTCCACGAGGCGGACGACGCCGGCGTGGTGGAACCCAACGCGATGGTGCTCTCCACCGCCGACGCCGGGGGGCGGCCGAGCTCGCGCACGGTGCTGCTGAAGGGCTTCGACCGGCGCGGCTTCGTGTTCTTCACCAACTACGGCTCCCGCAAGGGCACCGAGCTGGCCGTCAACCCGCAGGCGGCCCTGCTCTTCCCCTGGGTGGCGCTGGCCCGCCAGGTGATCGTGCAGGGCCGGGTGGAGAAGGTCGGCCGGGACGAGACCGCCGCCTACTTCCGCACCCGACCGCACGGCTCCCAGCTCGGCGCCTGGGCCAGCGAGCAGTCCAGCCCGGTCGGCAGCCGCGAGGTGCTGGAGCAGCGGTACGCGGAGCTGGAGCGCCGCTACCCGGAGGGCGAGGGGGTGCCGGTCCCGCCGTTCTGGGGCGGGTACCGGGTGGTCCCGGAGAGCGTGGAGTTCTGGCAGGGCCGGGAGAACCGGCTGCACGACCGGCTCCGCTTCCTCGCCGACCCGTCGGAGCCGACCGGCTGGCGGGTCGAGCGGCTCTGCCCCTGACCGCCGGGGGCGGGCCGCCCCGGCCGGGAAAGGGCCTGGCGCGGCGGCGCAGCAGAGCTGATGACCCGTCATGCGCGGGTGTAGTATGCGCGTCGCGGACCGGGTCGACTCCCCGGGGCCACCAGCCCGCTGGGCCGAGCAGATCGAGTGAGGGACTGATGGGCGTCACCGGTGCGGGAACCGCCGTTGGACTCGGCTCTGACCTCGTCGACGTCACCGCCCTGCCGCTGGACGAGATCGACGCCCTGCCCGACACCGTCCTCGGCGACCTGCTGCGCCGGGTGGTCGCGGACGTCCTGGCCCCCGGCGCGGAGCCGGTCGCGGCCTTCCAGTCGTCCCTGTAGTCCCGGAGCCACGAGCTTCGCCGACTCCCGGGCGCGACCGCGGAGTTCGCGACATGCTGGGGAGGACAGCAGCGCAGTCGCGGCACCGTCGGGCCCGGGGGGATCAGTGCGGCCGTACTTCTTCTTCAGTTACGCCCGGCGGGACTACGAGGCCGGGGACGCCTTCGTCGACCAGTTCTTCAACGACCTGCGGGACGAGCTCGGCCGGATCGAGCCCGCCGCCGGCGCCGAGGAGCTCGCCTACCGCGACACCGAGCGGCTGCGCCTGGGCGACAACTGGGAGCAGCAGCTCGCCCAGATGCTGGCCCGCTGCCGGGCCATGGTCGCGCTCTACTCCCCGGCCTACTTCGCCAGCCTCTACTGCGGCAAGGAGTGGACGGCGTTCCGCGGGCGGGTCCGCCGGCACGAGGAGCTGGCCGGCGAGGTCGTCCCGGCCCTGATCCCGGTGCTCTGGGAGACCCTGCCGGGGGAGCTGCCGGACGAGGTGCGGAAGATCCAGTTCGTCCAGCAGGGCATGGGCGACGCCTACGCCCGTTCGGGCCTGCGCGACCTGCTGCGCACCGACCCGCTCGGCCCCGACTACCGGCGGGTGGTCCGGGTGGTCGCCGAGCGGATCCGGGACGCGGCCGCCCGGCGGCTGGGCGAGCTGCCCGAGTTCGACCTCGGCGCCGTCCGCGGCTACTTCCCGGTGGTGCCGTCGATGCGGCCGGCGCCCACCGCCGGGATGGTCCGGCTGTTCATCGCGGCCGGCCGCTCCTCCGACGCCGCCGCCGCCGAGGCGGGCGGCTCGTCCCGCGGCGGCTGGTACGGGGCCAAGCCGTGGCAGTGGGCGCCCTACCACCCGCCGACGCAGCCGTCGCTGGCGGTCCGCGCCCAGCAGGTGATCACCTCCGCCGGGCACACCACCACCCTGGAGGAGGTCGGGCCCGGCCTCGGCGAGAAGCTCGACCGGGCCCGGGAGGACAACCAGGTCAGCGTGCTGCTGGTGGACCCGTGGATGGCCGGCGGCGAGGTCTACCGGCCGGCGCTGCGCGAGTACGACGACCAGAACCACCCGGTCACCGGCGTGATGGTGCCGGCCGGTACGGACGACCCGCCGGCCGGGCCGGAGCGCGACGCGCTGTGGACCGGCGTGCGCAGCGTGTTCCGCCGCAACTGGTTGCGCCGGAGCGACCTGGAGCACTTGTTCCGCGTCGCGGTGGGCCGGGAGAGCTTTGACACGGACCTCACCATCATGGTGACGGTTGCTCAGAACAAGCTCATGGACGACAACTTCGATTGGGGGGACGATGTCGACGGCGCCGCCTTCGGCTTCGGCCCCGACGGCGAGGACGCCGCCCCGGCGATGCCCGGGCTGGCCATTCCGGCCGGGCCGCCAGGACCGCGCCGCAGCCCGGACGGCGCGGCGGTGCCGTCGAGGAGGGAACAGGACGATGTTCACTGAGCCCGGAACTGACCCGGAGCGGACCGGACCGGGGTCGGTCGTCACCTTCTACTCGTTCAAGGGCGGCACCGGCCGGACCATGGCCCTGGCCAACGTCGGCTGGATCCTGGCCAGCCGCGGCCTGCGCGTCCTGGTGGTCGACTGGGACCTGGAGGCGCCCGGCCTGCACCGCTACTACCACCCGCTGCTGGTCGACCCCGAACTGCACGCCACCGACGGCCTGATCGACCTGCTGCGGGCGTACGTCAAGCAGGCGCTGCCCACCGCCGCCGGTCCGGGCGGGCTCGCCCCCGCCGACTGGCTGGACGAACCGGGCCGGCTGGGCGGCTACATCTGCGGCCTGGCGCTCGACCTGCCGCCCGGCGGCCGCCTCGACTTCCTGCCGGCCGGGCGGCAGAACGCCGCCTACCCCGCCGCCGTCACCAGCTTCAACTGGCGCAGTTTCTACCACGGCCGGGACATCCGGGGCGGCGAGTTCCTGCGCGAACTGCGCGACCGCTGGGCCCGGGCCTACGACTACGTGCTGATCGACAGCCGCACCGGGGTCAGCGACACCTCGGGCATCTGCACCGTCCTGATGCCCGACTCCGTCGTCGACTGCTTCACCTTCAGCGCTCAGAACATCCGCGGCGGCGTGGACGCGGCCCGTACCATCGCCGAGGCCGAGGAGCGGGCCATCCGCGTCCTGCCGGTGCCGATGCGGGTCGAGGACGCCGAGCAGGAGCGGCTCGAAGCGGGCCGGGACTACGCCCGCGAGGCGTTCGCGCCCTACCTCGGCCGCTGGCTGGGGGCCGAGCGGCGGGCCGCCTACTGGAGCGACGTCGAAGTCCCGTACAAGCCCTTCTACGCCTACGAGGAGGTGCCCGCCACCGTCGCCGACCGGCCGCAGGAGGCGCGCAGCCTGCTCAACGCCTTCGAACGGCTGGCCGGGTGGATCACCGACGGCCGGGTCCGCACGCTGCGCCCGCTCACCGGGGACGCCCGCCGCCGGCTGTACGGCGCCTACCTGCGCTCCACCCGCACCATGCCCCGCCAGGTCTTCGTCAGCTACGCCCCCGAGGACCGGATGTGGGCCGAGTGGGCCGCCGCCACCCTCACCGGCTTCGGCTACCAGACCTCCCTGCACAACGCCGCCGAGCCCTACCCCGGCGGCCGTCCGCCGGAGGCCGCCGGGCCGCTGGACGGCCAGGGCCGGCTGCTCGCGCTGCTCTCGCCCGAGTACACCGCGCTGCCCCGCGCGGCCGAGGCCTGGCAGCTCCTCAGCGGGCGCGAACTGAGCTCCGGCTCGCCGGCCCTGGTGGCGCTGCGGCTGCAGGACTCGGACGAGCCGGTGCCCCGCCCGTTCGTCGGCCCGGCCGTCCCCGACCTGGTCCGCTCCTCGGCGGTGCTCGCCGAGTCCCAGCTGTACAGCGAACTCGGGCCGCCGCCGGGCAGCAGCAGCCGGCCGGACGGGGACAGCGGGGAGCACGCCGCCCCCTCGCGCTTCCCCGGCACCGCGCCCAAGATCCAGGAGGCGCCCTCGCGCAACGCCTCCTTCACCGGGCGCGGCCGGCTGCTGGAACTGCTCCGCAACCGCTTCACCGGCGGCCCCGGCGCGGTGCTCAGCCAGGTGCTCTACGGCTTCGGCGGCGCCGGCAAGTCGCAGATCGCCGCCGAGTACGCGCACCGCTTCAAGGCCGCCTACGACGTGATCTGGTGGGTGCCCGCCGAGGAGCCCGCCAACATCCCGCAGAAGCTCGCCGAACTCGCCCCCCGGATCGGCGTGCAGAGCAGCGACGACGTCGCCCACACCGCCGTCGCGGTGCTGGACGCGCTGCGACGCGGCGAGCCGTACCGCCGCTGGCTGCTGGTCTACGACAACGCCGGCACCCCCGAGGAGCTGGCGCCCTGGCTGCCGGCCGGCTCCTCCGGCGGGCACGTGCTGATCACCTCGCGCAACCAGGGCTGGTCCAAGCACGCCGGCCTGGTCGAGGTCGACGTCTTCACCCGGGAGGAGAGCGTCCGGCTGCTGCGCCGCTTCAACGGCGGCCTCGCCCCGGACGACGCCGACCAGGTCGCGCACCGGCTCGGCGACCTGCCGCTCGCCGTCGGCCAGGCCGCGGTCTGGCTGCAGGAGACCTCGATGCCGATCGCCACCTACCTGGAACTGCTCGACGAAGAGCTCACCGAGATGCTGGAGCGCACCCGGCTGCGCACCGCCGAGTACCCGCACTCGGCCGCCGCCACCTGGCGGATCTCGGTCGAGGAGCTGCGCCGGATGAACGCCCCCGCCGCCCAGATCCTGGAGATCTGCGCGTTCTTCGGGCCCGACGCCATCCCGATGCGGCTGCTCTACAGCCGGGCCGTCACCCACGCGCTGCGGCTGCCGCCGCGCGCGCCCCGCGACAAGCTGGCGATCGGCGAGTTCCTGCGCGCCATCAACCGGTTCGGCCTGGCCCGCACCGACCAGGGCAGCGAGACCATCACCGTCCACCGGCTGGTCCAGGCCGTCCTGCGGGACCAGGTCGACGAGGAGCAGCGGACCGGGCTGCGGGCGGTGGTGCACGCCGCCCTCGCCACCGCGAACCCCGGTGACCCGGACATCCCCGCGAACTGGCCGCAGTACGCCGAACTCCTGCCGCACCTGTGGCCCTCCGGCGCGGCCGGCAGCGGTGACGAGGACGTCCGGCAGTGGATCATCGACTCGGTCCGCTACCAGTGGAAGCGCAGCCTGCACGAGTCCGGCCGCGACCTCGCCGAGCGCACCCTGGAGATCTGGCGCCAGGAGGACTACGGCGGCGCCGGCTTCGACGCCGAGAACGACGCCCAGACCCTGATGCTGCGCACCCAGCTCAGCAACATCCGCCGCTCCCAGGGCGCCCTGCACGAGGCGTACGCGATGGACCAGGACATCCTGGACCGCTTCACCGCCACGCTCGGCCCCGAGCACTCGCACACCCTCGCCGTCGCCAACAGCCTCGGCGCCGACCTGCGGTTCCTCGGCCGGTACGAGGAGGCCAGGGCGCGCGACCGCAGGACCCTGGACGCGGCCCGCCGAACCCTCGGCCCGGACCACCCGCGCACCCTCATGATCACCAACAACCTGGCGGTCTCCGACTACCTCGCCGGCGACCGCCGGGCCGCCCTGGAGCGCCACCGCAGCAACTACCTCCAGCAGCGCGACGCGCTCGGGGCGCACAGCCTCTACGCGCTGTCCTCCGCCTCCAACTACGCCCGCGACCTGCGCGAGACCGGGCGGCTGCGGGAGGCCCTGGACCTGCTGGAGGAGACCGTCCGGATCTACCAGCAGACCATCGGCGACGGCCACACCGACACCCTGCGCGCCCGCAAGAACCTCGCCGTGGCGCTGCGCCGGGCCGGCCGGTACAACGAGGCGCTGGAGATCGACGAGGACATCTACCAGCGCTACCTGGACATCAACGGCGCCGAGCACCCCGACACCCTGGCGGCCGCCACCAACCTGGCCAGCGACCTCAGCGCGCTCGGCGACACCGACCGGGCCATCCAGCTCGCCGAGCGCGCCCTCGCCCGCTACCGGGACTACCTGGGCGAGGACCACCCGGTCACGCTGGCCGGGGCCAACAACCTCTCCGTCTACCTGCGGCTGGCCGGCCGGACGGCGGAGGCGCGGGAGCTGTCCGGGCGCACCCTGGCGCAGTTCCGGGCCGTCCTCGGCGACCAGCACCTGTACATACCGATCGCGATGATGAACCACGCCAACGACCTCGTCCTGTCCGGGGAGCCGGCGGCCGCGCTGGCCTTCGAGGAGCAGGCGGCGCCACTGATGGCCGAGACCCTCGGGCCGGACCACTACGACTCGATCGGGGTCAACTCCAACCTGGCGCTGTCGCTGGCCGCGGCGGGGGAGGGCGAGCGCGCGGCCCAGCTGCGCGGCGACTGCGTCCGCCGGGCCCGGCAGACGCTCGGCGAGGAGCATCCGACCACGGTGGCGGTCAAGGCGGGGCTGCGGCTGGACTCCGACATCGAGCCGCCTTCGGTGTGAACTCCACCGCGGCGGCCGGTCCGCGGCGGGCTAGGCTCGCGGGCATGGTGCCGTTCCGCCAGTTCCTGCTCAAGGTCCACAGCCGGTGCAACCTGGCCTGCGACTACTGCTACATGTACGAGGCGGCGGACCAGAGTTGGCGCCGGCGGCCGCGCCGGATGGAGCTGGCGACGGTCCGCCGGGTGGCCCGGCGGATCGCCGAGCACGCGGCGGGGTGCGGGCTCGACGAGGTCGGGGTGATCCTGCACGGCGGTGAGCCGCTGCTCGTCGGGGCCGGCCATCTGGACGCGCTGCTGGCGGAGTTGGCCGGTGTCGCGCCGAGGGTGCGGTTCAGCCTGCAGACCAACGGACTGCGGCTGCTGGACGAGCCGGCGCTGCTGGAGGTGCTGCACCGGCACCGGGTCGCCGTCGGGGTGTCGCTGGACGGCGCCGCTCCCGACCACGACCGGCACCGGCGGCTGCCGTCCGGCGGCGGCAGCTGGGAGCGGACGGCCGGGGCGCTGCGGCTGCTGGGGTCGGACCGGCACCGGGAGCTGTTCGCCGGGCTGCTCTGCGTGGTGGACCTCGCCGCCGATCCGGTCGCCACCTACGAGGCGCTGCTGGAGTTCGCGCCGCCGCGCGTCGATCTGCTGCTGCCGCACGGGACCTGGGCGGCCCAGCCGGCCGGGGTGCGGCGGTCGCTGCCGACCCGCCCGCCCTCGGGCGAGGACGCGGCGCCGTACGGGGAGTGGCTGATCGCCGCCTTCGACCGCTGGTACGGCGCCCCGCGGCGGGAGACCGGGGTACGGCTCTTCGAGGAGCTGGCGGTGCTGCTGCTCGGCGGCCGCGCGGCCAGCGAGGCGGTCGGGCTGGCCCCCGTGGACCTCGTGGTGGTCGAGACGGACGGCACGATCGAACAGGCCGACAGCCTCAAGGTGGTGGCCGACGGCGCCGCCGGGACGGGGCTGGACGTGTTCCGGCACGGTTTCGGCGAGGCCGCCGCCCACCCGGCGTTCCGGGGCCGCCAGCGCGGCCTCGCCGGGCTCGGGCCGGTCTGCGCGGCCTGCCCGCTGGTCCGCGTGTGCGGAGGCGGCCTGTACGCGCACCGCTACCCCGGGCCGGACGCCGGGGGCGGCTTCGCTCACCCGTCCGTGTACTGCGCGGACCTGGACCGGCTGATCCGCCACATCGCGGGGAGGCTGCGGGCGGACACGGCCGCTGCGACGCGAGGAGGATGACCGGTGGCGGGTACGGGTGGGCGGACGACGGACGGACTGCCCCGGCACGGGGTGGACCGGGCGACCTTCCGGGCGATCGCGGCCGCGCGCGGCGGACCGGAGGCCGTCCGGCTGCTGCGCGCCGGACAGCTGAGCAAACGCGCGCTGCTGCTCCTGGCCCTGCGGCGGGCGGCGCCCGAGGACACCGCCTACCAGGCGGCCTACGCCGAGCTCCGGGCGTCGCAACGGGCCGACCGGGCGCGGTGGGAGGAGGTGCTGTTGCGGCCGGAGCTGGACGCCTGGGCGGCCGACCGGCTGCGCGCCCGCGCGGCGGGTGAGACCGTCCGCCTGGACGGGCTGGCGGAGTTCCTCCGGTCCGCGCCGGGCGAACCGCTCCGGCTGGAGTGCGACGGGCTGCGGTGGACGCCGGCGCTCGACCACGCCGGGCCGCGCCGGGTGGACTACGGACGGCCGCCGGCCGGGCCGCTCGACGAGCGGGAACTCGCCCACTGGGGAACCGAACTGGCCCTCGCCTGGCAGGTCCTGGTGCGCCGCCACCGGCCGTACGCGGAGGCCGTCGCGGCCTGCGTCACCACGATCGTCCCGCTGCGCCCGGCCCCGGGCGGCGAGGCGGTCAGCGCCGCCGCCCGCCGGGCGTTCGGCGCGGTGGCGGCCTCGCGGCCGGGGGATCCGGTGCTGCTCGCGCTCGCCCTGGCGCACGAGTTCCTGCACCTCCAACTCGGCGCGCTGCTCGACCTCGTGCCGCTGCACCACCCCAACGGCGCCGCCGTCCACCACGCTCCCTGGCGCCCCGACCCCCGCCCGGTCGGCGCCCTGCTGCAGGGCACCTACGCGCACCTCGGGGTGGTGGACTTCTGGTGCGCCGAGCTGGCCGCCGGCGCGGGGGACACGCGCCGCGCCGCCGGGGAGTTCACCCGGTGGCGCGGCCACGCCCTGACCGCGGGTGCCACCCTGCTGGACAGCGCGGAGCTCACCGGGCACGGCCGCGAGTTCACCGAGGAACTCGTGCGCACCGTACGCGAATTGGACGGTCCTCGATAGCGTGCGGGCCGCCCGCGCCACGGCGGGCACCGACCTGCCGCGCGGTAGTGATGATTTCCGTAAGAATGAACGGGAGAAATGTCATTGACGAACGCTCAGGCGTGCGGCCGACCCGTCGCGGACTCTCCCGGGAGCCGTGCCCCGCGTGGGCCGCGCCGGGGCCTACCGGGGTCCGGGCCGCGGGCGACCCGCCGGGCGCGCCGGTGGACGGGGGCGGTGAGGAACCGGGGCCGCCGAGTCGCCGCAAGGGCCGAGGGAACGCTTCGGCGCGCGCCACGGCGAAGTGCGCGACCGCCGGACGGGTGAATTCTTGAGGCTCCGGGCGCCGCCACAGGGCGTCGACCGGGCGTGGAGACCAACTTGAGACCGCAAGGTGCCGCGCGGACGTCGCGCTGGCACTACATTGGTCGCAATCGGGTGGCTTACCCACCCCCGGCAGGTCCTAACCGCGCCTAAGGAACGAATATGACACCGGTAATCAGCACCAGGCCAGACACCGAGCTGACGGCCCCCCAGGACCTGGACCGAGGCCCCTCGCTCGCCGCACTCGCCGCCCTCGGCGCGGAGGAGCTCGCCGCCCGACTGCAGCGCGCCCTGCCCGGCGCGGAAGCCGGTCGCGTCGCGGTCGCCGCCTTCAATTCCTCGATCTGACCGGTCCGGGAATGCCGGACCGGATTTCCGTCCGACCGGGCCCGAATTCACCAGAGCTACGATGAAGCGAATTCCGCTGCCTTTCTCGCAATTCGTGGTCAAGGTGCACAGCCGCTGCGACCTCGCCTGCGACCACTGCTATGTCTACGAGCACGCGGACACCAGTTGGCGCACCCGGCCGAAGGTCATCGGCGACGAGGTCCTGGCCAAGGCCGCCGAACGGATCGGCGCGCACGCGGCCGCGCACCGGCTGCCCGGCGTCCGGGTCGTCCTGCACGGGGGAGAACCCCTGCTCGCCGGCCCGGACCGGCTGCGCGGGGTGGCCGAGGCGCTCCGGGCGGCGCTCCCGCCCGGGTGCGCCCTCGACCTGCGCATCCACACCAACGGCGTCCTGCTGAACCGTGAGTTCTGCTCCCTGTTCGCCGAGTTGGGCGTCGGGGTGGGCATCTCGCTGGACGGCGACCGGGCCGCCAACGACCGGCACCGCCGGTTCGCCGACGGGCGCAGCAGCCACCCCCAGGTGCTGCGGGCCGTGGCACTGCTGCGCGAACCGGAGTTCCAGCACCTCTTCGCCGGGCTGCTCTGCACCATCGACGTCGAGAACGACCCGGTGGCCGTGTACCGCGCGCTGGCCGAACTCCAGCCCCCCGCGGTCGACTTCCTGCTGCCGCACGCCACCTGGGACGATCCGCCGAAACGCCCCGCCGGCCGGGGCGAGCACCCGTACGCCGACTGGCTGCTCGCCGTGCACGACCACTGGGAGGCCGACGGGCGGCGTTTCGCCGTCCGCACCTTCGAGTCGGTGCACCGGACGCTGCGCGGGTTCACCAGCCTCACCGAGTCGCTCGGCCTGGAGCCGTCCGACCTGGTCGTGCTGGAGACCGACGGCACCTTCGAGCAGGTCGACAGCCTCAAGACCGCGTTCGACGGCGCCCCCGCGACCGGCTTCGACGTGTTCGCGCACAGCCTCGACGACGTCGCCCGGCACCCCGGCATCGTCGCCCGCCAGTCCGGCCTGGCCGGGCTCGCCGCCACCTGCCGCGGCTGTCCCGTCGTGCGCACCTGCGGAGGCGGCCTGTACGCCCACCGCTATCGGGGCCACGATGGTGGCGGCGGCTTCGACAACCCCTCCATCTACTGCGGGGACCTCATGACGCTCATCAACGGCATCACGGCGCGGAGCGGGCCGGTCGCCCTGCCGGCCCAGGTCGCCGCACCGGTCGTGCCGGCGGCGCTCGCCCCGGCGCAGCTCGACGAACTCGCCCGCGGATACGGCGGCGCGGACACCGTGCGCGCGCTGGGCCGCTCCCAGCTCGCCCTCACCCGGGCGATGCTGGCCGCCGCCTGGGACGCCTCGGGCCAGGGGCGTCCGGAGGCGTGGGCGCTGCTGTCCGAGCTGGACGCCGCCGCTCCGGCCGCCGTCGACACCGTGCTCGCCCACCCGTACGCCCGCGCCTGGGCCGCCCGGCAGCTGGCCGGCGACCTGGGGACCGGGCTGGGCCCGCTGGCGGGCCTGGCCGCCGCCGCGGCGGTGCGGGCCGGGCGGGGCGACGCCGTCGCCGTACCGGTGCGCGGCGGGTGGCTGCACCTGCCGACGCTCGGGCGGATCGCCCTCCCCGACGGGGAGGCGGTCGTCACCGGCCGGGCCGACGGGTTCACCGTCCGGGCGGCCGACGGGTCGGTGCGCACGGCCCTGGACGAGCCGCTGCGGCGGATCCGGCTGGCCGGGGGGTGGACCGTCGCGCTGGAGGACGTCGACCCGCTGCGCGACAGCCACGACCACGCCGTGGCGGAACGGCTGCCGGACGCCGAACTGCTCCACTGGACCGGTGCGCTGCGCGAGGCCTGGGAGCTGCTCGGGCACGACCTGCCGGGGTACGCGGACGGCATCCGGGTGGGGCTGACGGCGGTCACCCCGCTGCGCCCGGGCCCGGCCGGGCGGGACGTCAGTTCGGCCGCCCGGCAGGCGTTCGGAGTGGTCGGCATCGCCCGGCCCGCCACCGCGCCGACCCTCGCCCTGCTGCTCGCGCACGAGTTCCAGCACGTGAAGCTCGGCGCGGTGCTGGACCTGCTGGACCTGTACGACCGGAACGACGACACGCTGTACCTCGCCCCCTGGCGGCCCGACCCGAGGCCGCTCGAAGGGCTGCTCCAGGGCACCTACGCCCATCTGGCCGTCACCGAGTACTGGGGCACCCGCACGCTCGCGTACGACGGCCTGCCCGGTGAGGCCGCCGACCGGGCGCGGCTGCAGTTCGCGCTCTGGCGGCAGTACACCGCGGAGGCGGTCGAACGGCTGGCCGGGTCCGGCTCGCTGACCGCGCTCGGCCTGCGCTTCGCGGACGGCATGCGGGCGACGGTCGCCCCCTGGCTCGCGGTGGCGCTGCCCGACGCCGCCGAGCGGGCGGCCCGGCTGGCCCGGGAGGAGCGCGCGATGGCCGGCGGCTGAGCCTCCCCCCACCCGCGTCCACCGTCCGCCGCCCTCACCCCGGGGAGCCGTCATCCTCACCGAACTCCGTGCCCTCACCGAGGCCCGGCTGACCGAGCACGTCACGGCCCTCGGGGTCCGCCCCGGCGCGGTCGTGCACGTCCAGGCGTCGCTGCGGTCGCTCGGCCCGGTGGCGGGCGGGGCCGCGGCGGTGGTGGCGGCGCTGCTGGCGGCGGTCGGCGACCGCGGCACCCTGGTCGGGTACACGGCCACCCCCGAGAACTCGGCCACCTCCCGCATCCACGCCACCGCCACCGCCGGCCTCTCGCCCGCCGAGGTCGCCGCCTACCGCGCCCTGATGCCGCCCTTCGACCCGGCCACCACCCCCTGCTCCCCGACCATGGGAGCCCTCTCGGAGGCGATCCGCACCCACCGGGGCGCCCACCGCAGCCACCACCCCCAGACCTCCTGGGCCGCCATCGGCCGGCACGCCCGGCGGATCACCGAACGGCACCCGTACGACTGCCACCTGGGCCCGGACTCCCCGCTCGGCCGGCTCTACGACCTCGACGCCCGGGTGCTGATGCTGGGCGTCCCGATGGCCAACTTCACCGCCTTCCACCTGGCGGACCTGCGGATGCCCGACGTCCCGCTGCGCGAGTACCGCTGCCGCGGTGCGGAGGGCTGGATCTCCTTCAAGGCCCCCGAGCTCGACGACCTCCACTTCGGTGCGCTGGGCGCACAGGTCCTCCGCGAGGCCGAGGGCGTGACCGCGGGCGAGATCGGCGGCGCGCCGTGCCGCCTCGTCCCGGTCCGCGAGGCCGTCGACCTCGCCGAGCGGATCCTCCGCCGCTCCCGCGCCTGAGCGGCGGCGCCGACCGCCGGGCACCGACCGCCGGGCGCGCCCGGCGCCGCCCCCGGGCCGGGCCGCCGTCGCACCCGGTTCGTTTCGGTCATGTCAATTCGTGCGGGGCGAGGTGCTATTCCATTAGTCCCGCAGTCGTTCCTACACTGAAGCCCCGCGTACGGGGACTCGCGGTAAAGAGGTTGCCGGCGGGCCAGGGGGAGGCGCGTGTGAACGACCATGGCTGGGACGAGGACGCCGCCCGGCCGTACTTCTTCCTCAGTTACGCCCACACCCCGAGATCGGGGGCACGCGGTGCGGGGGACCCCAACCACTGGGTGCGGCAGCTGTACCGGGACCTCTGCGAGGCGGTGCTCCAGCTCACCACGGTGCCGGCGGGAGTCCCGGTCGGTTTCATGGACGAGTCCATGCACCAGGGGGAGTTGTGGGCCGAGCGGCTCTCCGAGGAGCTGGCCACCTGCCGGGTCTTCGTGCCGCTGTACTCGCCGCGCTACTTCAACAGCGTGCCGTGCGGCCAGGAGTGGCACTCCTTCACCCGCCGCCCGGTGTACCCGGCGAACCTCGACTCGGAGCGGACCAGCGGGATCGTCCCGGTGCTCTGGGCGCCGATGAGCCGCTACCGCCTGCCCCGGGTGGCGAGCGAACTCCAGTTCAACCACACCAGTTTCGGGCCGGACTACGCCACCGAGGGCCTGTACGCGCTGATGAAGCTCACCTACTTCCGCTCCGCCTACGAGCTCGCCGTGCACCGGCTGGCCCGGCGGATCGTGGAGGTGGCGGAGGAGACGGTGATCCCGGTCGGGCGCCGGCTGGACTTCAACTCCCTGCCCAGCGCGTTCGACGTCACCGCGCCCACCAAGCAGCTGCGGATCTCCGTGCTCTCCTACCACCGGGGCGAGCTGCCGGGCGACCGCAACCCCGACTACTACGGCGCCAAGCGGACCGACTGGCACCCCTACCGGCCCGCCGCCACCCGCCCGCTCGCCGAGCACGCCGTCCGCCTCGCCCGGCAGCTGGGGTTCCAGGCCACCGTGCACGAGTTCGACGACGAGGCCGAGGCGATCATCGCGGGCAGTGAACCCAGCGCCCCCGGCCTGCTGCTGCTGGACCGCTGGGCGCTCCAGGACGAGCGGCGGCGCGAGCTGGTCCGCCGCTTCGACCGCTCGGACTCCACCTGGGTGAGCGTCCTGGAGCCGTGGAACCAGGACGACCCGGACTGCGTGGAGCGGCACCGGGAGATGGGCGAACTCAGCGACCAGATACTGCGGATCACCCACCGGTCGGCCCGGCCGAGCTTCCTCGGCGCCGTCGGCGGGACCCCCGGGCTGGGCAGTCTGGAGGAGTTCGACGACGCGCTGCCGCGGGCCGCGATGAAGGCCAAGTACGCGTTCGAGGGCCGGACCAGGACCGAGCCCGACGAACCGGCACCACCGCGGCCCAATCTGCGCGACGCCTTCCGCCACGGCCGCGGCCGGGACGGGCCGGGCCCCGCTCCCTTCGGCGACGACGACCACTCAGCCAGCGACTTAGGCGACCGCCCGGACCACGGGACGCCGCCCGGGGGAGGAATCACATGAGCGAGCGCAGCGAGCGAATCATCGGGGGCGGCGCGTCTCGCGAGGCGGTCGTCGAGTGCGGCGGGGTGGGCGTATGAGCGAGCGCAGCGAGCGAATCATCGGGGGCGGCGCGTCTCGCGAAGCGACCGCCGAGGGCAGCGAGGTGGGCGCATGAGCGAGAACCGCACCAGGAACCTCCGCATCGGCGGCCTGACCGCGGCCGAACTCGCCGCCCAGCGCGAGGCGGAGCAGGACCGGCAGGGCCGGGTCATCACCTTCTACTCCTACAAGGGCGGGACCGGGCGCACCATGGCGCTCGCCAACACCGCCTGGATCCTGGCGGCCAACGGCTTCCGGGTGCTCACCGTGGACTGGGACCTGGAGGCGCCGGGCCTGGCCAAGTTCTTCCACCCGTTCCTCGATCCGGCGGTGCTGGCCGGCACCACCGGGATGATGGACCTGATCGCCGAGTACCGGGAGGAGGCGCTGCGGCCGGTCGAGCACGAGGAGGGCTGGCACCTCGACTTCGCCCGGGTGCACCCGCACGCGCTCTCGCTGTCCTGGCCGCTGTTCCCCGGCGGCGGGAGCCTGGACTTCCTCTCCGCCGGCCAGTTCAACCGGGACTACTCCGAGGCCGTCACCCACCTGGACTGGGACATCTTCTACGACCGCTTCGACGGCGGGCAGTTCTTCGACGCGCTCAAGGCCGACATGAGCAAGCGCTACGACTACGTACTGATCGACTCCCGTACCGGCCTGTCCGACATCGCCGAGATCTGCACCGTCCAGATGCCCGACGACCTGGTGGTCTGCTTCACCCTGAGCGACCAGTCCATCGACGGCGCCTCCCGGATCGCCCAGCACATCCACGACCGCTACCGCGAGCGCGGCATCCGGATCCTGCCGGTGCCGATGCGCATCGACGAGGGCGAGAAGGAGAAGGCGGACGCCGGCCGGGCGCTGGCCCGGATCCGCTTCGACGGCCTGCCGGCCGGTCTGTCCGGCGAGGAACTGGCCCACTACTGGGGCTCGGTGGAGATCCCGTACCGGCCGTTCTACGCCTACGAGGAGATCCTGGCGACCTTCGGTGACCAGGGCGGTACCCAGACCTCGATGCTGGCCGCCTGCGAACGGCTGACCGGCGAGATCACCAACGGCCGGGTCACCTCGCTGCCGACGGTCGACGAGGAGGTCCGGCTGCGCTACGTCGACGCCTTCACCCGGCGCCGCCCGTCCGTCCCGGCCGACCTCTACCTCTCCTACGTCCCCGAGGACCGGATGTGGGCGGACTGGATCGAGTCGGTGCTGACCCGGGCCGGCTTCCGGGTGCTGCCCCGGGACCTCAGCGCCGGCTCCGACCCGCGCCAGGAGACCGAGCGCGGCATCGACGCCGCCTACCGCACGGTCGCCGTGCTCTCGCCCGCCTACCAGCGCTCTCCGCAGGCCCGTGCGCTCTGGGAGTCGGTGGTCAGCTCCGATCCGTCCGGCACCCGGCGCCAGCTCGTCCCGGTCCGGGTCGGCGACGTCCGGCTCACGGCGCCGTTCAGCAACCGCAACCCGGTCGACCTGGTCGGCCGGGACGAGACGCAGTCCGTGCAGACGCTGCTGCGCGCCCTCGGCCGGGCCGACGTGCCGCTCGCCGAGACCACCGGGACGGGCCCGCGCTTCCCCGGCAGCAAGCCGCAGGTCTGGGACGTGCCGCCGCGCAACCCCTCCTTCACCGGGCGGGCCGCCGTCCTGGAGCAGCTGCGCAACCAGCTGCGCGGCGGGATGGCCGCCGTGCTGCCCACCCCGCAGACGCTGTACGGGCTCGGCGGCGTCGGCAAGACCCAGGTGGCGCTGGAGTACGCGCACCGCTTCATGTCCGACTACGACCTGGTCTGGTGGATCGACGCGGAGCAGACCGAGCTGGTCGCCCCGGCGCTGGCCGACCTGGCCCGCCGGCTAGGTCTGCGGGTCGGCGACTCGGTGACCGAGGCCGCCGAGGCGGCCCGGGAGGCGCTGCGCCGCGGGGTGCCCACCGCGCGCTGGCTGCTGATCTTCGACAACGCCGACGAACCCGCCGAGATCCGCCGGTTCTTCCCCGGCGGCTCCGGCCACATCCTGGTCACCTCCCGCAACCAGGCCTGGTCCGGGCACGCGGAGGCGCTGGAGGTGGACGTCTTCACCCGCGGCGAGAGCGTCGAGCACCTCTGCCGCCGCGCCCGCGGGCTCTCCCGCTCGGACGCCGACCGGGTGGCCGAGGCGGTCGGCGACCTGCCGCTGGCCGTCGAGGTCGCCGCCGCCTGGCTGGACACCACCGGCACGCCGGTGGACACCTACGTCGCCCAGCTCCAGGCCGAGGCCGCCCGCGCGCTGGCGGGCGCCCGTCCGGCCGACTACCCGACGCCGGTCGGCGCGACCTGGAACGTCTCGATCGCCCGGCTGCGCACGCAGTCCCCGGCGGCGGTCCGGCTGCTCCAGCTCTGCGCGTTCTTCGCGCCGGAGCCGATCTCGATGAACCTGTTCTACAGCGACCAGATGATCCGCGCGCTGGTGCAGTACGACGCCGACCTCAGCGACAAGTTCATGCTGGGCAAGGTGATCCAGGCGATCGGCCGGTACGCGCTCGCCAAGGTCGACGCCGGCACCAACAGCTTCCAGGTGCACCGGCTGGTCCAGGCGGTGATCCGGGCCGAGATGACCGAGGACGAGCAGGAGGTCGCCGTCCACGAGGTGCACCGCATCCTGACCGGCGCCCGGCCCGTCCTCGGGGACACCGACGACCCGGCCAACTGGCCGGCCTTCGACGAGATCTGGCCGCACCTGTCACCCTCCAGGGCGCACAACTGCGACGAGGCGGACACCCGGCAGCTGCTCATCGACCGCGTCCGCTACCTGTGGAAGCGCGGCGAGCTGGACCGCGCCCGGGACCTCGGCCACGCGCTGGACGCGGAGTGGACCGGCAAGCTCGGCGAGGACGACCGGCAGACCCTGCTGCTGCGCTTCCAGCTCGCCAACGTGCTCCGCTCGCAGGGCAACTACGCCGACGCCCTGGCGCTGGACGAGTCCACCCTGGAGCGCCAGCGGGCCCTGCTGGGCGAGCACCACCCCTACACCCTGATGACCGCGGGCTCGCTCGGCGCCGACCGCCGGGCCCTCGGCCGGTTCCAGGAGGCGCTCGACCTGGACCGCGAGATCCTGGACCAGTTCCGGGAGCTGTTCGGCGACGACAACCCGCGCACCCTCTCGATGGCGAACAACCTGGCCATCGACTACCGGCTGGTCGGGGACAGCGAGGCCGCCCGCGAACTCGACCAGGAGACCCTGGACCGGCGCACCGCGGTGCTCGGCCCGCGCCACCCCTACACCCTCTCCACCAAGTCCAACCTCGCCCGGGACCTGCGCGAACTCGGCGACTACCGGGGCTCGGTGGAGCTGCTCCAGGAGGTCACCAACGACCTCGGCGACGTGCTGGACCCGGACCTCCCGGAGAACCTGCGCAACGCCAAGTCGCTGGCCGTCTCGCTGCGCCGGACCGGTCAGCTGGCCGAGGCCCGGCGGATCACCAAGGAGACCTACGAGCGCTACCTGGAGCGGTACGGCGCCGACGCGCCCGACGCGCTGGCCTGCGCGCTCAACCTGGCCGCCGACCACAGCGCCTCCGGCGACAAGGAGGCCGCCCGCGACCTCTGCACCACCGTGTACGAGGGCCACCGCCGGCTCTTCGGCGAGGAGCACCCGTTCACCCTGGCCTGCGCCAACAACCTCGGCATCTACCTGCGGGGCAGCGGCGACGTCCCGGGGGCCATCGAGCGCGGCCGGGACACCGTGGACGGGCTCACCCGCTCGGTCGGCCCGGAGCACCCGTACACCCTCAACGCGATGATCAACCTGGCCAACGCCCACGGGGACGCCGGCCAGGTCGGACTCGCCGAGGAGCTGGGCCGCCGGGCCTACGCCGGACTGTGCGAGCGCTACTCGCCCCGCCACCCGGACGCGGTGGCCTGCGAGGCCAACCTGGCCGTCACCCTGCGGGCCGCCGGCCGGCACGGCCAGGCCGCCGACCTGCGCGCCCGGGCGATCGCCGAGCTGATCCGCCAGTTCGGCGAGGAACACCCCAACACCGTCGCGGCCCGCGGCTGGAAGCGGATCAACCGGGACCTGGAACCGCAGCCGGTGTGACCGGAGCGCTGCTCGCTCATAGGGCCCGGAGCGTATGCTTCGGGCCCTATGAGCGAGCAGCCCCCGCCCCCGGTCCTGGTCACCCGACGCCTCGCCCCCGGGGTGATCGAGCGGCTCACCGCACGGCACACCGTGACGCGGCACGACTCGGACCTGCCGATGGCCCGCGAAGAGCTGCTGGCCGCCGTCCGCGGCCGGTCGGCGGTGATCACCACGCTGGACGACGTGGTGGACGGCGCCTTCCTGGACGCGGCCGGGCCCGGCCTGCGGATCGTCGCCAACCACGCGGTCGGCCACCACAACGTCGACCTCGCCGCCTGCGCCGAGCGGGGCGTCGTGGTCAGCAACACCCCCGGGGTGCTCACCGCCGCCACCGCCGACATGGCCTGGGCGCTGCTGCTGGCCGCCACCCGCCGGCTCGGCGAGGGCGAGCGGCTGCTGCGGTCCGGCCGGCCGTGGGCCTGGGCGCCGAACTTCCTGCTAGGCCTGGAGCTGGCCGGTACCCCGCTGGGTGTCCTCGGCATGGGCCGGATCGGGCAGGCGGTGGCCCGCCGGGCCCGCGCGTTCGACATGCCGGTCGGCTACCACAACCGCCGCGAACTGCCCCCGGAGCAGGCCGAGGGCGCCGAGTGGCTGCCGCTGGAGGAGCTGCTGGCGCGGTCCACCGTGCTGGTGGTCACCTGCCCGCTCGGCCCCGCCACCCGGCACCTGCTGGACGCCCGGCGGCTGGCGCTGCTGCCGCCCGGCGCGGTGGTGGTCTCGATGACCGCCGGGGTGGTGGACGAGGAGGCGCTGGCCGCCGCGCTGGAGTCGGGCGCGCTGTTCGCCGCGGCGGTGGACAACTTCGAGCGCGAGCCGGCGGTGCCCGCCGCGCTGCTCGCCCAGGAGCGGGCGGTGCTGGCCCCGCACCTGGGCAGCGCGACCGTGCGGACCAGGCAGGCGATGGGCGGCCTGGCGGTGGACAACGTGCTGGCGGTGCTGGCGGGCGGCGAACCGGTCACCCCGGTCGGAGTCTGAACGGCTCCGGTCTCCCCACGGGCTCCCGGGCCCCGGGAGGCCGCGTCAGGGCCTGAGCGGGCCGCCCGGCGGCAGGCCGGCCGAGGGCAGCCCGGTGGGGGGCAGCCCGGTGGAGGTCTGGCCCGCCGCCCAGGCCAGCGCGGCGGTCATCACCCGGAAGGCGCCGAAGTGCGCGGCCCCGGGTTCCAGGAAGAGCGAGGCACCGGGGATGTGGTCGCCCAGCCAGCGCGAGTGGTCGACCGGGGAGAACTGGTCGTCGGCGCCGTGCCAGAGCCAGGTGGGCACGGCGATGTCCTCCACCTTGAAGCCCCAGTCGGCGGTGAACGCCAGCACGTCGTCGATCCAGCCGTCCGCGCCGTGCCGGAAGGCCTCGCGGTAGTTGCTCTGCAGCATCCGGCGCAGCCCGGTGTCGGCGACCACCTCGCGGTCGGTGGGCGGCAGTTCCGGCCGCAGACCCCGCAGCAGCCGGCCCGGGTCGGCCCGGATCTGCTCGGAGCGGAACCGCATCGTGTCGGCCATCCGGTTGTGCCCGCGCTCGGCCTCCCGGTACGCCCGCACGTTGGAGGGGGTCATCCCGCCGTACCAGTCCAGGCCGGTCGCGTTCCTGGGGGCGAGGCCGACCAGGACGGCCACCCGGCTGACCCGCTCGGCCAGCAGCGCCGCGCAGGCCAGCGCGTGCGGTCCGCCGCCGGAGCGGCCGAGCACCGCGAACCGGCTCAGCCCGAGGGAGTCCGCGATGGTCCGCACGTCGGCGGCGGCCGCGCTCACGCGGCGGCCGCGCAGCCGGGTGGAGTCCCCGTACCCGGGCCGGTCGTAGGAGATCAGCCGGACCCCCAGCCGGTAGAGCACGGTGCTGCGGGGGTGCGGGCCGACCCGGCTACCGGGCATGCCGTGCATCAGGAACACCGGCCGGCCGCGCGGGTCGCCCACGGTCTCGACGGCGAGGGCACGGCCGTCGGCCGCCTTGACCATCCGTAATGACACGCGCGGCCTCCTCAGGCTCCGGTCCGGGCTCCGCTCGGGGCCCCTGTCAGTGGTCCCGGTCGGTCGTCCCGCGCACCTCGCGGCGGGCCTGCCAGGTGGTGTGCTCCCGGGACACCGCGTCCTCGGCGTCGCGGGCCAGCCGGGCCCAGATCTCCTCCGCGTCGGCCGAGGCGACGTCCAGCCCGGCCAGCTGGCGGCGGATCAGCTCCAGTTCGTCG
Source organism: Kitasatospora sp. NPDC001603 (assembly GCF_040298365.1). Taxonomy (NCBI): domain Bacteria; kingdom Bacillati; phylum Actinomycetota; class Actinomycetes; order Kitasatosporales; family Streptomycetaceae; genus Kitasatospora; species Kitasatospora sp. NPDC001603. The sequence goes on along the minus strand of NZ_JBEPAA010000027.1, from coordinate 30,263 downwards.
GCGGCCAGGCGGTAGGCGGCGGCCAGCGGCCGGTACTGGCGCAGCTGGGCCCAGGCGGTGACCGAGGCGGCCACCGCGGAGACCGTGCCGAGCGCGTCGTAGCGGAACCAGCCCATCGCCCGCAGGACGGCCAGCACCAGGCCGAGCAGCGGCAGCACCACGCCCAGCACGCCGGTCCAGAAGCCGGCCCGGGCGCAGTAGCGGGCCTTGGCGCGGTACCAGCCGTGCTGCACCTGGATCCGCTGCCGCAGGTACACCTCGCGGCGCACCGCCAGCGGCTGGCCGCGCAGGCCGCGCATCGCCTCGGTGACCCCGGTGCCGTCGCCGCCGTCCGGGCCGGCGCCCCCGGCGGCCGGGCCGAGAGCGCCGCTGCCCCGGAAGGCGTTCAGCACCCGGCCGAGCTGGAACCGGTACAGGCCCTCGGCGTCCGGAAGGCTGCGCGGCGGCGGCTGGTACGCGTCGGCCCGGACGGCGAACTTCCAGGCGAGCGTCTTCACCGACTCGGCGGCGGCCCGGCCCTCGTACCAGAGGCCCTGCGGGTTCTGCCGGCTGATCACCAGCGCGAGGACGATCGCGCCGAGGTAGGCGACGGCGGCCGGCCAGGCCCAGGGCTCGCCGTCGGCCGAGCCCGCCGCGGCGGCGGCCACCAGCAGCGCCAGCTCCCAGGCGGAGAGCAGGACCGACCGCCGCTGGCCCCGCAGCGAGGCGGTGTCGGCGACCCGGAACAGCTCGGGCAGCAGGTCCTCCTCGCGCGCCCACCCCATCGGATCCGCACCCGACGCCATCCTCGGCCCCCACCCGTCGCTCCGGTCGCACCGTCCTCCTGCCCAGCCCGCCCGCCCGGCACGCCCGGCCGGGGCCGGGCCCGGCCGCATTGGCCGGGATGCCGCCGGAGGTTGTCCCATATCGTGAGGGTCCGGGGCGGCCGGGCCGGGCGGCTCAGTAGGTGTAGAAGATCCGCTCCGCGTTGTCGGCCATCTGCTTGGCGTTCCACTCGGTGCCGCCGGGGACGTTGCCGGAGCGGAACAGCGGCGGGGCGGCGCCGTCGCCGGCGGCCGCCGCGTCGGCCAGCCGGCCGACCGCCGAGGCGACCACGGCCTGCATCAGCGCGCTGGTGACGATGGTGGAGACCGGGCCGAAGGTGGTCTCGGCCGCCGGGTGGGTCAGCTCGCCGTCCCCGACCGCGATCTTGTTGTCCAGCACGACGTCGCAGTGGTCCTTCAGATAGGTGCCCGACGGGTGCGCCGACGGGACCTCCGCCGGGTACGCCAGCGAGGTCACCCCCACCACCTTCAGGCCGCGGGACCGGGCGTACTGGGCCAGCTCGACCGGCATCACCTGGCGGCCGGAGAGCGAGATGACGAACAGCAGGTCCCCGGCGGTGGCGGGGGTGAGGTCCAGGGTGGTGGTGGCCAGCCCGGAGACCCGCTCCAGCGCGCTGGCCAGCGGGGCCGGCATCACCGTCACCCCGGCCATCCCGGGGACGTCCAGCAGGTTGACCGGGACGAGCCCGCCGGCCCGGTAGACCACGTCCTGGGCGGCCAGCGAGGAGTGGCCGGAGCCGAAGGTGAAGATCCGGCGCCCCTCGCGGACCGCCCCGGCGAGCAGCGCGGCGGCCGCGTCGATGTTGCCGGCCTCCTCGGCGCGGACCCGCCGCAGGTGCTCGATCGCGGCGTCGAAGTACCGGCCGACCAGGTCGCTCATCTGTTGCCTTCGCTCTCTGCCGGTGGGGGCCGCCGGCCGGGTGGGACGGCCCGCCGACCGGGCCGCCGATGGAGAAAGCTACGGCGAGCACGGTGCTGCCTCACCGGTGCCGCTGTCAACAGGAACGAAAACCCGCCCCCGGAGCCCCTGCGCGGGCCCGGTTGCCTGCCCGGTACGTCAGAATTGGCGATGAGGACACCGAGGAACGGAGCCAGCGGCGATGTCTGGGCTGATCGACACCACTGAGATGTACCTTCGCACCATCCTGGAACTGGAGGAGGAGGGCATCACCCCGATGCGCGCCCGGATCGCCGAGCGCCTGGAGCAGAGCGGCCCCACGGTCAGCCAGACGGTCGGGCGAATGGAGCGGGACGGGCTGCTGCAGGTCGCGGGCGACCGCCACCTCGAACTCACCGAGGAGGGTCGCCGGCTCGCGGTGCGGGTGATGCGCAAGCACCGCATCGCCGAGTGCCTGCTGGTCGACGTGATCGGGCTGGAGTGGGAACAGGTGCACGAGGAGGCCTGTCGCTGGGAGCACGTGATGAGCGAGACGGTCGAGCGCAAGGTGCTCGCCATGCTCGGCCACCCCAGCCAGTCGCCGTACGGGAACCCGATCCCCGGGCTGGACGAGCTGGGGGACGCCAAGGCCGAGGGCGAGGGCTTCGACGCCGCGCTCGTGCCGCTGGACTCGGTGCGGCCGGGTGACGGCGGCGCCGACGTGGTGGTCCGCCGGATCGGCGAGCCGATCCAGACCGACGGCGAGCTGATGCGCACGCTGCGCCGGGCCGGGATCCGGCCGGGCTCCACGGTGCGGGTCTCCGCCGGGGTCGGCGGGGTGCTGGTGGGCACCGGCGACAACGCGGCCGAGCTGGGCAAGGAGATCGCGGCGCACGTCTTCGTCGCGCAGCCCTGACCACGGCGCGGTGCGCGGCCGTGACGGCCTCGCCGGCCGTGCGACGCGAAGCGATGAGCAGGGCCCGGTGCTCCCGAAGCACCGGGCCCTGCTCGCCCTCCCCGTCCCTCCCGCTCCCGTGGCACCGGCCTCCCCGAACCCGGCCGGTGCCACGGCCCCTCCCGCTCCCCTCCTGTTCCCTCCCGCTTCCCTCCCGGTTCCCCTCCGCTCCCTCCCGACCGCCTCGCCCGGCTTCCCCGTCCGAGCGACCCTTCCGGCGTCCCCTCACGGTGGAATTCCTCCCCTCGGCAGATCATGGCAATCCTTGAGCGTTGTCACTCGTACGAGGGGCTTTCGCCGTTGACCAGCGGGTACACCGAAGCCTTATCCGCACATGCGTCTGACGGGCCCCGCCTCCGGTGGGGGGCAAGGCCCGTCAGTCGCGCGCGGGGTGTCGCGCATCGCACGCCCTCACCCGATAGGCGTAGGGCGGCTGTCCACGGGGTGGTGAATCATTCGGCCGATCACCGGCCCGATCACCGGCCCGATCACCGGCCCGTCCCGGCCCGGGGCCCGGGCCGGTCGGTCGGCCGGGCCTCAGCGCACCGCCGCCGGCTGGGCCGGCCGGGGGCGGACCGAGGGCGCCTCGCGGCCGCACGCGTACGCCAGCGGGCTGATCAGCTCCGCGGCGTCGGGCAGCCAGCGGTTCAGCGCGGACGGCGAGCGGGCCCACTGCGCGAAGCCGCTCGGACCGACCCGGGACGGCGGGGCCACCGTCCAGTCGCCCTCGCCGCGGGCCACCAGGTCCAGCCGGCCCGGCGGCCAGCCGAGCCGGCGCAGCATCTCCGGCAGCTTGGCCGCCACCCCGGGCAGTACCAGGAAGTGCAGCCGCCGCCCGTCCCGGCCGGGCGCGGCCGGGACGGCCACCACCGGGCCGAGCTGGAGGTCCATCCGCTCCATCCGGGCCAGCGCGAGACAGCCGGCCACCTCCGGCACGTCCAGGACGTCGAAGGACCGGCCGGTGGGCAGCAGGATCGAGGCGTCGGGGCGCTCGGTCCACCAGCGCCGCACCGCACCCGGACCGGCGCTCGCCTTGCGGGCCCAGTCCGCGTCGATCGGGTGCGCACCGGGCAGCGGGCAGCGGCCGTCGCCGCAGGAGCAGCGGGCCGGCCCGTCGCCGTCGATCAGCCAGGCGCCCGGGGCGACCTCCCAGTGGCGGTTCTCGGCATAGCCGACGGCTTCGACGAGCAGCGGAGGGAGGCCGGCGTCGCCGCCTTGGTCGGGGGAGTCTGGGATGTCTTCCACGCGCTGCTCAACTACCGTGCGTGAGGCTGGTTACGGCCCGGCGCGAGCGGGTCTGCCCGGCGGCACCGATTGTCACCCGAACCGGTGAGGCAACCGAGTTGGGGCGGGCGACGGTGGGCGCAGTGGGGGCGCACGGGAGCATTTACCAGGGCGCGTGGGGGGTGGGGATCGTCACCGTGGGTATCCCGGTGGCGTTGCTGATCGCTAACCTGGTGTCAGATTCCTTGGACGGTCGGACAGTCGGCAACAGATCAGCAGAATCGTCGCCCGCCGGCCGGGACCGGAGGGTGTGGGGAGGCGAAGCCAATGGCCGCGAGACCACTTGTCGCACGACAGCCCAACGAGCGTCTGCAGCAGCTGATCCAGGAGGCCAGCTGCTCGAACGCCGGCCTGGCGCGGAGGGTCAACCTCTGCGGGGCCGAACACGGCCTGGACCTGCGGTACGACAAGACCTCCGTCGCGCGCTGGCTCCGCGGCCAGCAGCCGCGCGGGCAGGCGCCGGCGGTGATCGCCGAAGCGCTCGGGCGCAAGCTCGGCCGGGGCGTGTCGGTCGAGGAGATCGGCATGGCCGACGGCAAGAACCTCAGCTCCGGGATCGGGCTGCAGTTCGCGCCGACGCTCAACGCCGCGCTGGAGCAGGTCTGCGAGCTCTGGCGCAGCGACGTCGGCCGGCGGGACTTCCTGACCGGGGCGACGGTGGCGGCCTCCGCCCTGGTCGAGCCCAGCCGGGACTGGCTGATCACCCCGCCCGACCCGGTGGTGGCGCGCACCGGCGGCCCGCGGGTCGGTCCGACGGACGTCGCCGCCATCAAGGCGACCACGGCGATGCTGGTCGACCTGGACCACCGGTTCGGCAGCGGGCACGTCCGCCCGGTGGTCGTCCACTACCTCAACAGCGTGGTCTCCGGCCTGCTCGGCGGCGCCTACCGGGAGGAGACCGGGCGGCAACTCTTCGCGGCGGTCGCCCGGTTGACGGAGCTGGCCGGCTACATGGCGGTGGACACCGGGCAGCCGGGGCTGGCCCAGCGCTACTACATCCAGGCGCTGCGCCTCGCCCAGGCGGCCGACGACCGCGGCTACGGCGGGTACGTGCTGGCTGCCTCGATGAGCCACCTGGCGGCGACGCTCGGCAATCCGCGGGAGATCGCCCAACTCGCCCGCGCCGCGCAGGAGGGCGCCCGTTCGGTGGCCACTCCGACCGCGATGGCGATGTTCTACGCGGCCGAGGCCCGCGGCCACGCCCTGCTCGGCGACGCCCGCTCCTGCGAGGCGGTGGCCGCCAAGGCGCTGGAGGCGATGGAGCGGCGCCGTCCGGAGGACGACCCGGACTGGATCGTCCACTTCGACGACGCCTACCTGGCGGACGAGCTGGCCCACTGCCACCGGGACTTGGAGCAGGCCGGCCAGGCCGAGCACTACGCCCGCCGGGCGCTCGACCTGCACCCGCCGACCAGGGTGCGGCGCCGCGCGGTGGACCTGGTGCTGCTGGCCACGGCCCAGTTGCAGCAGCGGGACCTGGAGCGCGCCTGCGAGACGGGCGCGCAGGCGGTCCGGCTGCTGAGCGGGCTGCGGTCCAACCGGGGCGTCGAGTACCTGGACGAGTTCCGGCGGCGGCTGGAGCCGTACCGGGAGCAGCGGGTGGTCCGCGAGTTCCAGGCGCGGGCCGAGGCGGAGGCCGCCTGACCGGGGCGAGGAGCGGCGCGTGAGGGGCCGGTGAGGGATGGACCGCCCACGTGGTCACCCGGTTCGGTGAACCGGTAGCGTGGGCGCGACGTCCAAGGAACTGTGATGCCCCCAAGAACCGACGAGATGTGGTCCGCCGTCAGCGCGCGGTCGTGCACAGGTGAGGAATCGCGTTGAGCCAGCGCCGCTCGTACCCCAACTCGGGTGACTTCAACCTGGACGATCTCTTCCGTCCCGAGCCGAGTCAGCCCCCGGGGCCGGACGCCCAGGGCCAGCTGCCGCCCCCGATGCCCGGCCAGCAGCCGCCGGCCGGGCTCCAGGGGCAGCAGCAGCCGCCCGGACAGCCCTCCGGGCAGCCGGAGTACCTCGGCGGCGGTGGGCCCGGGCTGCCGGCCCAGGGCGCCTCGTGGGGCGGCCAGCCGCTGCCCGCCCAGGGCGCCCCGTGGAACGGCGCTCCGCAGGCCGCCCAGGCGCCGGAGACGCAGTACCTGCCGCCCTACCCCTCGGGGGACCCGCAGGCGGCCGGCTACCCGGCGCGGCCCGGGCACCAGCAGCCCGCTCCGGGCTATCCGCAGCAGCCGGACCACGGCTACCCGGCCTACCAGCAGGCCCCGCCGGAGTACCCGGCCCCGCAGCAGGGGTACCCCGGGCAGGACTTCCCGACCCAGGCCGGCAACCGCGGTGGCGGGCGGTCGTCCGGCAAGCTGATCATCGGCGGGGTGGTGGCCGGCTGCGTGGCCGCCGGCCTCCTGGTCGCCGTGCTGATGAACGGGGACGACGACACGGCGGACCCGGGGAAGAAGGCCGCCCCGGCGGCCACCGGCAGCAGCACGGCCGGCAGCCCGCCGCCCGCGAGCGGTTCGGCGGCGGCCGTCAGCCCCGAGGTCAAGGCCCAGGCCCAGCCCCTCTCCGACCTGCTGGGCACCGCCAACGACAGCCGCCAGGCGGTGATCGGCGCGGTCGCCGCGGTGCAGAAGTGCGACAAGCTCCCCGAGTCCCAGCAGGCCCTGACCGAGGCCGCGGGCAAGCGCCGGGAGCTGCAGACCAAGCTCGCCGCGCTCAAGACGGACAAGCTGCCCGGCGGCCCGCAGCTGGTCGAGCAGCTCAACGCGGCCTGGCAGGCCTCGGCGACCGCGGACGACGAGTACGCGGCCTGGGCCGCCGACGCGCAGAGCGCCTGCGACCCCAAGAAGATCGACAACCAGCACTACAAGAACGCGGTTCAGGCCAGCGGGACCGCCACCCTCGCGAAGAAGCAGGCCTCCGGCCTGTGGAACACCATCGCCGGCCAGACCGGCCTGCCGACCCGCGGCGACGGCGACCTCTGACGACGACGGGGTCCGCCCCCGGCGGGGCCGGCCCGGACATGCGGCGGGGCCGGCCCGGGTTGACCGGTCCGGCCCCGCGGCGGGCCCCGTCGAGGCCCGTCAGGCCGGCGGCCGGCTTCCGGTGAGCACCCAGCGGACGTCCACGAAACCCGGCTGCTGCAGGGCCAGCCGGCCGCCCTTGACCACCTGGTAGGTCACCCAGGTGTTGACCAGCCGGGGCGACTCGGTGCTGGCCAGCATGTTGGTGGTGCCCCAGTTCAGCGGCGGGGTGAGTCCGACGTCGATCTGCTCGCCGCCGTCCAGCAGGGCGGTCACGGTCTTGGCGGTGAGCGGGCGGCCGGCGGCGGAGAGCCGGTCGGCGACCTGCCGGAAGACCTCGTAGGCGACCCAGGTGGTCTGCGCCCCCGGGTCGGAGACGTCCACGCTGCGGCCGCCGGCGGAGTCGCCGGACACCACCGAGCGCAGCGCGTCCCAGACCTTGGCCGACTCAGGCGGGTACCAGCTGGTGACGAACGCGCCGGCCAGCGGGCCGCTGTCGCCGCCGGTGGAGTCGACCACCGACTGCTGGACGCTGCCGATCACCGAGGCGACCCGGGTGTTCTTCGGGCCCAGCCGGCGGTAGGAGTCCAGCAGGTTGCCGGTCGGCTCGGCGGCGAGCGCGGAGGTGATGCAGTTCCCCGGTTCGTCCTTGCCGATCGCCTTGCGGACGACCGGCGCGTAGTCGCTGGACTGCTCGGGCGCCTTGACGTCCAGCAGCTTGATCCCGGCCGGCTTGAGCGCGTTGGCCAGGTAGCCGAGCAGGTTGTCGCCGGCCGGGGTGTCCGGCCGGACCAGCGCGACGGCCTTGCAGCCGGCCTCCACCAGCTGCCGGCCGCTGCCGCCGATCAGCGCCGGCAGACCGCCGCCCACCGGGTAGGACAGCGGGCTGCTGAACTCGGGCTGGGAGAGCCCGTACCCGCCGATCAGCGGGATGCCGGCGCGCTCCAGGACGGGCATGAAGCTGTCCCCGTACTGGCTGTAGGAGCCGAGCACGGCGACCGCCTTGGCGTCCACGGCCTGCTGCGCGCAGGCCGCGGCCCCGTCGGCGGTGTTGTGCTCGTTGCAGGTCAGGACCCGCAGCGGGCGGCCGTTCAGACCGCCCTTGGCGTTGAGGTCGCGGCCGATGGCCTCGGCGAGGGCCGTCATGCCGGGCCGGTCCGCGGTGCCGGTGCCGGACGGGGCCCAGGTCATCACGGTCAGTTCGCCCTTGCCGGTGGCGGCGTCGGCCGGTCCGCCGCACGCGGAGGCCGAGAAGAGGGTGGGGAGCAGCGCCACGGTGATGGCGGCTGCGGCGATCGGGCGGCGGTTGCGCCGTGCCACGATCGGGTTCTGAGCCTGGGACGAGCCCTTGAGGCCGGTCATCGGTCTTCCCTCCCGGGGCGCTTCTGCTGCGTACCGGCCCAGCCAAGCCCGGGCGTCGCAAGCAGAGAGGGCCGAAAAGCGAACGAACGGCAAACGCCGACGGAACTCCGGGCGGGGACGCGTGTAGATGGGGAGTGGAGCACGAACCGTCGGGGAACGTACGATCGCTGTCCATGTCCGCCAGCTCAGATTCTTCGTATCGGTCTTCCCGAAACCCTTCTCGTCCGGGCCACCGCTCCAGCACGATGGGCGGCATGCCGCTCAACGACCTGCCCTGGTGGCGCTGGCGAGCCCGACTGCGCTCGGCGCTGCACATGCTGTCCGACCCCGGGTTCCAGCAGGAGACCTGGCTCTCCGGCCGGGAGGGCTTCGGGGACGTGACCGACGCCGTCTACCGGCTGGTCGAGGACACCTGGCTGGACCGCTGGTCCGCCGAGAAGTACGTCGGCACGATCTTCCGGGACTCGGCCGAGGCGGCGGTGGTGGACGTCGCGGTGCTGCGGGTGGTCCGGATCCTGCACCAGGTCGGCGCGGACGCCCCGGCCTCCGCCTACCTGGGGCACCACGGCTGGCCGGAGGCGGTCCGGGCGGCCCGGGAGGCCCACGTCAAGCTGGCGGTCAACGACGGCGAGGACCCGGACGCCCCGCCGCGCTCGCTGGACGTGCTGCGCATCCTGACCTCGTCCTGAGCCCGTTCCGGGCGCTTCGGCGCGGACCCGCGCCGGCGGCTCGGGTCCCGGCCTGCCCGCCGGTGGGCCGGAGCGTCCCGCAGTGCGGGCAGCGGAACGGTCGCTGTCCAGGATGTGACACGCTGGACCATTCACCACCGGCACGACCTCAGGACGGGATATCCCCACCGTGGAACAGCAGACGGCCAGCGCCCAGTACGTCCTCACGCTGTCCTGCCCCGACAAGCAGGGCATCGTTCACGCGGTCTCCAGCTACCTCTTCATGACCGGCTGCAACATCATCGACAGCCAGCAGTTCGGGGACGGGGACAGCGGACTGTTCTTCATGCGGGTGCACTTCACCGCGGCCGAGCCGGTGAGCGTGGACAAGCTGCGGGCCAGCTTCGCCGCGATCGGCGCGTCGTTCGGGATGGAGTGGCAGATCCACCCGAGCGAGGAGCGGATGCGGATCGTCCTGATGGTCAGCAAGTTCGGGCACTGCCTGAACGACCTGCTGTTCCGCACCCGGATCGGCGCGCTGCCGGTGGAGATCGCCGCGGTGGTCTCCAACCACACCGACTTCCGCGACCTCACCGAGGGCTACGGGATCCCGTTCCACCACATCCCGGTCACCCGGGACAACAAGGCCGCGGCCGAGCAGGAACTGCTGGACCTGGTGGCCAAGGAGAACGTCGAGCTGGTCGTGCTGGCCCGCTACATGCAGGTGCTCTCGGACGAGCTCTGCACCGCGCTGTCCGGCAAGGTGATCAACATCCACCACTCCTTCCTGCCGAGCTTCAAGGGCGCCAAGCCCTACCACCAGGCCCACACCCGGGGCGTGAAGCTGATCGGCGCCACCGCGCACTACGTCACCGCCGACCTCGACGAGGGCCCGATCATCGAGCAGGAGGTGGCCCGGGTGACCCACGACATCACCCCGGACCAGCTGGTCGCGCTCGGCCGGGACGTCGAGTGCCAGGCGCTGGCGCGCGCGGTGAAGTGGCACAGCGAGCACCGGGTGCTGCTCAACGGCACCCGCACGGTGGTCTTCACCTAGAGTCCGTCCGGGTCCGCCCGCGTCCCGCCCGCGTCCCGCCCGCGTCCCGCCCGCGTCCCGCCCGCGTCCCGCCCGTGTCCCGCCCGGCTAAGGGCGGGACAGCAGCGGCGCCGCCCGGAGCACCTCGCGGATCGCCGCCCGGTCGCCGTGCTCGCCGACCGGCACCCGGTCCGGGTCGCGGTGCGCGGCGGCCAGCTGGCAGAACTCCAGCCCGTCCAGGACCATCGCGGCCACCGGCTCACCGCCGGGCGGTCCGCACTCCGGGCCGTCCAGCGGTATCAGCCACTCGCCGGCGGCCGGTCCGTCGATGACCAGCCGGATCTGCCGGCCGGTCCGGGCGGTGCCGTCGGGCGGTCCGCCCGCGGGGGTCCCGGCGTGCTCGGGCCGGGAGGCCCGCAGGCCCGCCAGCGCGGCCGGGAGCATCCGTACGGCCAGGTCGACCATCTGCCGCAGGTGCTGCGGCGCCGGCGGGGCGTACGGGTAGGCGACCGCGCGGGCCACGTCCTCGCCGTGCACGTAGCACTCGAAGGCCCGGTCGACGAAGGCGTCGCGCAGCGGGACGGTCACGAAGCCGAAGTCCACGGGGGTGTTGCCCTGCGGGGCCAGGGCCGCGGTGCGGACCAGCTCGTGGCAGTGCCGGCGCCACCGGGCCCGGACCCGCTGCGGGGGCTGCCCGGCCTGCTCGGCGGTCAGCCGGGCGGTGCGCTCGGTGATCCCGGCCCACGGCGGGCCGCTCTGCCGGGGCACCCGGGGGAGCGGGGGAGCCGCGTCCTGCGGCGGCACCCGGCGGTCGGCCGTCGCCGCGCCGCCGCCCGGGACGGGGTCGGGCAGCCCGAGGGCGAGTGCCACGTAGCCGTCCACCGCGGCGAGATGGCAGAGCACCTCGGCCGGGCGCAGGTACTCGGTACCGCCGTGCCAGGGGAGTTCGGCGACCTCCTGCCACTCCTCCGGGCCGAGGTCGCGCAGCAGTGCGTCGAGCTTGGCGGTCTCCGCGGTGTAGGGAACGCCCCAGTTGGGGACGGGCAGTTCGGCCGGCCGCCGGGTCAGGCACCAGTCGAGGACCTGCTGGCGCAGCGAGGCGGGCTGGTCGAGCGGCTCGTCGGCGGAGAGCCAGCCGGCCGCGTCCCGGAGCCGGGCGGCCTCCTCGGCGCAGCCCGGGCAGCCGCGCAGGTGCTGCTCCAACTCGGCGGCCTCGCGCCGCGGGCAGGCACCCAGGGCCCAGGCGCCGAGCAGCGAGCGCAGGGCCTCGTGCTGCTCCTCGGTGATGGTCACGTGCCCCCGCCCTCGTTCCCGTGGCGCGGTCCGTCGTGCCGGCGCCCGTCGTGCCGCTGTCCGTCGTCGTGCCGGCCTTCGTGGTGCTGTCCTTCGTGGTGCTGTCCTTCGTGGTGCCGATCGCCGTGCCGCTGCCCCGGGTGCCCCGGTCCCTCGTGCGGCGCGGTGCCCTGCCGCGGCCCGCCGTCGCACCCGTCGTGCCGCCGGCAGTCGGGCGGGCCCGGCTGCCGCTGATGGGCGCGCTCCTCGGCGAGTTCGGTGGCCAGCAGCTCCAGGCCGAGCCGCATCCGCTGCTTGGCGGTCTGCTCGGTGATGCCGAGCCGGCGGGCCGTCTCCTGGTAGGTGCGGCCGTCGTAGTACGACACCTCGATGGTCTCACGCAGGCTCTGCGGCAGGGAGTCGACCACGTACTGGACGCGGGCGGCGGTGGCCACGGCCCGGATCTCCTCCTCGACCGGCCCGCCCGGCGCGCCGGTGCCGTCCGCGCCCTCGACGCCCAGCGGGGCCTCGGCGGCCCGCCGGACCCGCAGGCGGTCGACGGCGCGGCTGTGCGTCAGGGCGCCGAGCCAGGAACGGAGCGAGCCCTGGGCGGGGTCGAAGGCCTCGGGGTGCTCCCAGACGTGGGCGAATATCTCGCGGGTCAGCTGGGTGGCGGCGGCCTGGTCGGCCAGTATCCGCCCGGCCAGTCCGTGCACCATCGGCGCGAGCTGGTCGTACAGTTCGCCCAGCGCCGTCTCCTCGCCGCGGGCGAGGCGCGGTTGGAGCTGTTCGTCCCAGCGCGGGGCGCTGCCGGGGGTGGCCATCGGTAACCACCCTCCTACCGTGGGGTTCGCTGCCGTGCCCAACGGTATCCTGCGGCCTTCCGGGAGCGGGCGGATTCGGGACCGGAGGGGCCACCCGGTTTCGGATCGTCACATCGTGGGATCTGCCGCGGATCCCGCTGTTCGAAGGCCGTTGGACATATGTCGCACGGGTGGTTCGCGAGTGGCGGGCGGCGCGCCCGGGGTGTCCGGCGGTAGGTTCGCCACTGCATGTCCGGCCGGTCGGCCCGGGCCGGACGATCGCCGGTACGAGGCTCGCCAGAGTGAACGGGACAGTATGCACTGCCCTGTCCCCCGATCGTTGGAATATGCCCGAAGCGCTTGCTGCGGTCCGCCCGTCGAACCATCCTGAGGCGTATTCGTGTCGCAGCCGGAGCGCGACGGACGAGATGGCGCGGGCGCGACGTACCGGATGTGGACGTACGGCGGCCCGGCCTGCGGCGGCCCGGCGGGAGCCGGGACCAGCCGGCCGGACGATCCGGCCCGATCGAGACGATGGCCGAACTGCGAGTGCGGGTGGTGGAGCGGTGCAGGTTCTTCAGGTACAGCTTGCGGTGCGGGCGGACCCCGCGGAGGTCGGCCGGGCCCGCCGCTGGGTGCGCTCGCGGCTGCTCAACCACGGGGTGGACCCGGACGCTCCGATCGCCGAGACGGTCGTCCTGGTGGTCTCCGAACTGGTGACCAACGCCGTGGTGCACACCGGCTGTCCGGCCGTCCTGCGGCTCTGCTTCCCCGTCGACGACTCCCCGACCGGGAGCGGTACTTCGGCGGCCGGCGGCTGCCCGACGGCCGGCGGGCCGGTGGACGGGACGGGCTGCGGCGGCGCGCCGCGGGAGACGGCCGCGATCGGCCCGCTCCGGGTCGAGGTCGCCGACGCCAGCCAGGCCGCGCCGGCTCCCCGGCACGCGGGGGCGGACGCCGACGCCACCAACGGGCGGGGCCTGGAGCTGGTCGAACTGCTCTGCGACCGCTGGGGCTGGTATCCGGACGGTTCGGGCAAGCGCGTCTGGTGCGAGATCGGCGCCGGCGCGCCGCCGGTGGACCCGCTGACCGCCGTGGACTGGGCCGCGCTGGCCCAGTGAGGCCCGACGATCAACGGGCCGAAACCTGACGCAACCATTCCGAATTTCGGACAACCCATTGACGTGACGTATCCGACTGATCACTCTGGGAGCAGCTCTCCGTTGCGAGGGGACGCCGAGGGAACACCCGAACGCCGCTGCGGTGCTGCTGTCCAGGGGGATCATGTCAGCAGGGGGGCCGTGGTACGCCGATCGCGCGGTGGCTCCTTGGCGAGTGCGGTGGGCTTTGCGCGGGTTCAGGGCCCGTGCTTCACGATCGGATGGCGGCGGGCCGTGCCGTGCTCGGGGTGCGTGCGGCCCGCCGCCGTCCGATCCGTGCGTTCCGCAGGGCCGGTTCCGGTCATTCGCCGCCCACTTGTCCGCCGCTGAGCGGCCCGCGGGGGTGGCGCACCGTCAGTGCGACCGCTCCACCGACCGGAAGGTGCGCCGGTACGCGCTCGGCGCGACGTCCAGCCGCCCGCGCAGCCGCAGCCGCAGCGAGGCCGCCGTCCCGAAGCCGGACTCCCGGGCCACCTGGTCGATGGTCATGTCGGTGCTCTCCAGCAACTGGCGGGCGCGCTCGGCGCGCTGGACCGTCAGCCACTGGCCCGGGCTGCTGCCCGTCTCCTCGCGGAACCGCCGCGTGAAGCTCCGCACGCTCATGCCCGCCCGGTCGGCGAGCAGGCGCAGCGGGAGCGGCTGGTCCAGGTGCTCCAGCGCCCAGGCGCGGACCGCCGCGGCGCCGGGGCCGGCGTCGACGGCCGGACGGGGGAGTTCGACGTACTGCTTCTGGCCGCCCTCGCGCCAGGGCGGCACCAGGCAGGTGCGGGCCACCGCGTTGGCCACCGCGCTGCCGTGGTCGCGGCGCACGATGTGCAGGCAGAGGTCGATGCCGGCCGCCACCCCGCCCGAGGTGAGGACGTCCCCGTCGTCGGTGAACAGGACGTCCGGATCGAGCCGGACCTTCGGGTACAGGGCGGCGAAGAGCTCGGTGTAGCGCCAGTGGGTGGTGGCCGGACGGCCGTCCAGCAGTCCGGCGGCCGCCAGGACGAAGGAGCCGGTGCAGATCGACACCAGCCGGGTGCCGGGCCGGATCCTGGCCAGCGCGGCGACCAGGGCGGGATCGAGCCGGGCGTCGACCTCCCGGGGCCCCTGGTCCGCGGAGGCCGGGATCACCACGGTGTCCGCCCACTCCAGGAGTTCGGGCCCGTGGTCGACGGCGATCCGGAAGTCCGTACTGGTGGGGACCGGCCGGCCGTCCACGGTGCAGGTGGCCACCTGGTAGTGCGGCACGCCGTCGGCGTCCTTGGCCGACTCGAAGATCCTTGCGGGGATGCCCAGTTCGAAGGCGATCACCCTGTCGAGCGCCAGTACCGCGATCCTGTGCGCCATCGCGCCCGCCCTTCCGTTCCCCACCGGCGCCCGCCGCCGGGCACCCCGCCGCCCGTCGCCCGGGCCGGCGACCAGCGTACGCCGAACCGCTGGCCCGATCTTTGCGAAAGCTGGCAGTCAGGCCACTCGTGGTCGTTCGGGCCGTTCGGGAGACTCGGCCGGGTGAACGAACGCCACACCCCCACCCCGGGCCCGACCGCCGCGCCGGCCCGCGCCGAGGCACCGGCCCCCGCACCGGACCCCGCCCCCTCCGGGCCCCCGCGGCCGAGCCGCACCGGACGCCCCCGGCCGCACTACGCCTGGGTGGTCGCCGCGGTCTCGCTGCTGGTGCTGCTCGGATCGGCCGGCTTCCGCTCCACGCCCAGCCTGATGATGGACGCGCTGCACAACGAGTTCGGCTGGTCGATGGGGACGATATCCAGTGCCACCTCGGTCAACCTCGCGCTCTACGGCCTCACCGCCCCCTTCGCCGCCGCGCTGATGGACCGCTTCGGTGTCCGGCTGGTGGTGGTCTGCGCGCTGCTGACCATCTCGGTCGGCGCCGGGCTCACCATGCTGATGCGCGAGCCCTGGCAACTGGTCCTCTGCTGGGGCGTGCTGGTGGGCCTCGGCAGCGGCTCGATGGCCGGCGCGTTCGCCACCACCGTCACCGGCCGCTGGTTCCGGGCCCGCCAGGGCCTGGTCACCGGTGTGCTCACGGCCGCCGGCGCGGCCGGCAACCTGGTCTTCCTGCCGGTCGGCGCCTGGCTGGTGGAAGAGCACGGCTGGCGTTCGGCGGTCGTCGTCGTCTCGCTGGCCGCCAGCGCGGTCGCCGTCCCGGTGCTGCTGCTGATGCGCGAGCGCCCCGCCGACCTCGGCCTGCTCCCGTACGGCGCGACCGAGGAGCCGCCCCCGCCGGTGGCGGACAACCGGGCGCTGGCCCGCTCGCTGCGGGTGCTCCGGGACGCCTCCCGCAGCCGGGCGTTCTGGCTGCTGGCCGGCTCCTTCGCGATCTGCGGCGCGACGACGGCCGGGCTGGTCGGCACCCACTTCATCCCCGCCGCGCACGACCACGGCCTGCCGGTCACCACGGCGGCGAGCCTGCTGGCCCTGATCGGGATCTTCGACGTGATCGGCACCATCGCCAGCGGCTGGTTCACCGACCGCTTCGACTCCCGGCTGCTGCTGGTCGTCTACTACGCGCTGCGCGGGTTCTCGCTGTTCCTGCTGCCGCAGCTGTTCGCGGGTTCGCTGGAGCCGCCGATCCTGGCCTTCGTGATCTTCTACGGCCTGGACTGGGTGGCCACCGTCCCGCCGACCGTCGCGCTCTGCCGACGGCACTTCGGCGACGACGCGCCGATCGTCTTCGGCTGGGTGCTGGCCTGCCACCAGCTCGGCGCGGCCGCGGTGGCCGGGCTGGCCGGCCTCGCCCGGGACGCGCTCGGCACCTACGACCTCGCCTGGTACGCGGCCGGCGGGCTCTGCGCGGTCGCCGTGCTGCTCTGCCTGGCCCTGCGGGCGGACCGGCCGGGGGTGGGGGCGGAGCCGGGGGCGCCGGCACCGGGCCTGTCGTGAGCGGACACTAGGCTCACCGTCATGACGCTCGCCTTCACCCTCGACCCCGAGCCCGGTCCGGACCTGCGCGCCGACATCGTCCGGCTCTGGACCGACGTCACCAACGCCGGCGGTGCGGTCGGCTTCGTGGCGCCGGTGACGGAGGACGAGGTCTGGAAGACCGCCGACCCGCACTTCGCCGGCCTCGCGCCCGCCGGGCCGGACCGGCTGCTGATCGCCCACGAGCGGGAGAGCGGCCGGCTGGCCGCCCTGCTCTTCCTCGACTCCATGCGGTTCGGCCTGATGGACCACTGGCGGCTGCTCAAGCGCGTCATGGTGCACCCCGACTTCCAGGGCCGCGGCTACGGCGCCGAGCTGATGGCCGAAGCCGAGCGGGTGGCCCGGGCCTGGGGGCTGGAGGGACTGCGGCTGACCCTGCGCGGCGGTCTCGGGCTGGAGGCCTTCTACGCCCGCTGCGGCTACACCGAGGTCGGCCGGGTCCCCGCCGCGATCCGGGTGGCTCCCGGGGACGACCGCGACGACGTCACGATGTGGCTGGACCTGCGCTGACGGAGGGGCCGCGCGGGGGCCGGGTGACCCGTGCCCCGCGCGGCGCGGCGGGCATGCTTCACTGGGATACCGGTCCGGTCCCCGCGCAGAGAAGGATGTGTCCCCCGTGAGCAGCAAGGTGAGCGACAAGTCCCACGCCACGCTCCGTTACACCTCCATGCGGGTCAGCATCTTCCTCGGCTGCCTGCTGGTCGCCCTGCTGCTGGGCCACTTCCAGGTCATCCCGGTCAAGGGGCAGACCGGCGCGATCTTCCTGTTCCTGGTGGCCGCCGTGGTCTCGGCGCCGCTCAGCTACGTGCTGCTGAGCCGGCAGCGCGACGCGATGTCGGCCCAGATCTCCGGCAGGGTCGACGGCCTCCGCAGCCGGACGGCCGCGCGGATCGCCGACCAGAACGCCGAGGAGGACGCGGCCGACGACGCCGCGCGCGCGACCGCCCTGCAGGGCTGATCCGCGTCACCGCCGTGCCCGCCCCCGACCCCGAGCCGCCGGCCGAACCGGTGTCCGAACCGGTGTCCGAATCCGAGCCGCCGGCCCACCGCGAGCCGCCGGCCGGGCCGCTCTCCGAGCCGCTGCGCGAGCCGCTGCCCGGGCCCGCCGCGCCGCAGGGCGGGAGCGTCAGCGGTACCTGGCCGGCTCCGGTCCGCAAGCCCACCGGGCGGGACGTGGCACGGCTCGCCGGGGTCTCGCAGGCCACCGTCTCGCTGGTGTTCTCCGGCACCGAGGCGGGCCGCCGGGTCTCCGACGCCACCCGGGAGCGCGTCCGGGAGGCGGCTCGCAGCCTCGGCTACCGCCCGCAGGCGGCCGGCCGGCAACTGCGGCTCGGCCGCAGCGGCATGATCCTGCTGGCCGTGCCGAACATCCTCGGCCCGTTCTTCGGCCGGGTGCTGGAGGGCGTCCACGAGGAGGCCGGCCGACACGGCCTGGCCGTCGTGGTCAGCTCCGGCTGGGGGAGCGCCACCCTCGCCGACGCGGCCACCACCAGCCGGTTCGACGGCCTGCTGATCTGCTCCCCGGACGACAGCCAGCTCGGTGCGCTGCCCGCCGACACCCCCGCGGTCTTCCTGGACGCCGACCCCGGCACCGACCCGGCCCGGCCGACCGTCGAGCTGGACGTGGCCGGCGGCATGCGCGCCGCCGTCGAACACCTGGCCGGGCTGGGCCACCGGCGGATCGGCCGGCTGCGCTCCACCCACGCCGCCTACACCTTCCGGGTCCGCCAGGCCGCCTTCGAGCAGGCCGCCGCGGAACTCGGCCTGGACGTGGTCGAGCTGGGCGTCAGCCTCAACGAGGGCCAGCCCGCCGCCCGCGGCGCCGCCCGCCGGATGCTGGTGGGCCCCGACCGCCCGCACGCGGTGATCTGCGACGACGACGTGGTGGCCTCCGGGGTCTACCAGGCGGCCGCCGAACTCGGTCTGCGGGTGCCCGCGGACCTCTCGGTGGTCGGCATCGACAACATCCCGGTGGCCGAACTGCTCACCCCGCCGCTCACCACCGTGGACCTGCCCGGCGAGGAGCTGGGCCGGGCCGGGGTCGCGGCCCTCGCGGACCTGCTCCGCGGCGAGCCGGTCGCGCCGGTGCCGCCGCTGGCGACCTCGCTGGTGCTGCGCTCCTCGACCGCGGCCGGGACCGCCGCGGCCGGGAGCCCCGCCGCCGGCGCCTCGCCCGCCGGGACCTCGCCCACCGGGACCGGCCGTTCGGACTAGTTCGGACAGGTGAAATGCCGTCAGGACGTCTCGCGCCGCAGCGGCGGGCGAATGGACGGACGATGAGATTCCGGCGTGCGGACGCTCCGATCAACGGTCTGATCACCGACACCCCTGCCGGCCGGGACGGAGTTCGTCGGCCGGACCCGTCGACGTCAGTGACCGCGCCCATCGGCCAGACCACCCGGTCCGACGGGCGCGGTCACGTATGAGGGGTGGGTTCAGCCCACCGGTACCGGCTGCGCCACCGGGGCCGCCGGCAGCGGCTGGAACCAGCGGCGGGCGCCGAACAGCAGCAGCCCGCCCAGGCCGATCCCGCCGGCCGCGCAGAGCGCCACCGGGCGCAGCGAGTCCTCGGCGAGGTTGCCGGAGACGGCGTAGCCGAGCGAGTTGCCGGTCGCGAACAGCGTCACCAGCCAGGCGAACGCCTCGGTCACCGTGCCCACCGGGGCCAGCTCGGCGACCAGGACGAACGCGGCCGCCAGCAGCGGGGCCAGCCCGATCCCGGACAGGAAGGCCATCGCGGCCATCGCGTACGGCCCGGGCAGCAGCACCAGCGGGAGGTAGGAGACGGCCATCCCGAGCGCCATCACCCAGGTGCGGGTCGCCGTTCCGCTGCGCCAGCGCACCGCCCCGTACCCGAGCGCGCCGAGCAGTCCGCCCAGCGCGGCCAGCGCCAGCAGCGTCCCCGCGCCGCCCGGCAGGCCGCCCTCGTGCGCCTCCGCGTAGGCGATGAACAGCACGTTCTGGGCACCGACCGCCCAGCCGGCGCCGGCCAGGCCGATCAGCAGCAGTACCAGGCCGGGCGAGCGGAGCGGCCCGAGCAGACCGGCCGAGTGCGCGCGCGGCGGTGCCTGCCAGGCCCGGGCCGGTCCGGCGGTGGCCACCACCAGGGCCCCGGCCAGCCCCAGCCCGGCTGCCACCCAGAGCGCCGCGACCGGGCTGAAGACCCCGGCGATCCCGGCCACCGCGAGCGGGCCGGCCACGTAGAGGATCTGCTGCGAGGCGGAGTCGAAGGCGTACGCGGTGTCGAGCTGCTCCTCGGCGACGACATCCGGCCAGAGCGAGCGCAGGCAGGGTTCGAGCGGCGGCATGGCCAGTCCGGCGATCGCGGCGCCGACCGGTGCGGCCAGCGCCGAGCCCGGCGCGAGTGCCAGGAGCGCGTACCCGCCGCCCGCGACCACGGCGGAGGCGAGCAGCACCCGCGGCTGGCCGGTGCGGTCCACGATCCGGCCGAGGACCGGCCCGCCCACGGCGGCCGAGATCGCGTAGGCGGCGGTGGCCAGGCCGATCCGGCTGTAGGGGGTGCCGGCCTCGCGCAGGGCCAGCGCGATCACCAGGGCGGTCATACCGGCGGGGAGGCGGCCGAGCAGGGTGCCGAGGAGCAGACGGCTGACGTGCGGGGCGCGGAGCAGGGCGACATAGCCCATGGACGGTTCTCCGGGTCGGGGCAGGGGAGGGCGGGGACTCTCTCCAAGTTATACGTATAACTGCTGAGCGGTCAATCGGGCCCGTGGCGCGATCTGATGGTGCGTCAGCCTCGTTCGTGTCCGGATTTACCCTTGCGCGGGTCACATCTCAAACAAGTACTTTGAACATCTCAAACCTTTACTGCTAACGTATCGGCCATGACCACCTCAGGAGCAGCGCGGATGTACGGCTCGGGCCCGGTGCCCACGGCCGCCCGCGCGTGCTGCCTGACGGGTGCTGTGGACAGCGCGCGCCGTTGTCGTGCCATGAGCTGTATCCAGGCGGCACGCCCCTGACGGGGCCGCGTCCTCCCGTCCGGCCCACCCGCCGTGCCGCCTTCCCCGCCTCACCCCACCGTCAGCAACGCCCTCCCCGGAGCCGCACCGTCATGTCCACAGCGCCCGAGGCGACCTCGTCGCCGTCCGTGCTCGCCAGAATCCGCAAGACCCCGTTCTGGGTCCAGATCGTCGCCGGCCTCGTGCTCGGCGTCGGCCTCGGCTACCTGGCCCGCGCGGCCGACATCTCCTGGCTGGCCACCACCCTGGAGACGATCGGCAAGATCTTCGTCCAGCTGCTGAAGCTGGCCGTCCCGCCGCTGGTCTTCACCGCGATCGTGGTGTCGGTCGCCAACCTGCGCAACGTCACCAACGCGGCCCGGCTGGCCGCCCGGACGCTGCTCTGGTTCCTGATCACCTCGCTGATCGCCGTCGCGATCGGCCTCGGCCTGGGCCTGCTGACCAACCCGGGCCAGGGCACCGACCTGAAGACCGAGGGCCTGAAGGCGCCGAAGTCCACCGGTAGCTGGATCGACTTCCTGACCGGCATCTTCCCGACCAACATCGTCACCGCCTTCACCGAGGTCGAGGTCCTGCAGATCGTCTTCCTGGCGGTCGTGACCGGTGCGGCGATCATCAAGCTGGGCAAGAAGGCCGAGCCCGTCCTCAAGCTCAGCGAGTCCGTCCTGGAGCTCGTGCAGACCGCCCTCTGGTGGGTCATCCGGCTCTCGCCGCTCGGCACCCTCGGCCTGATCGGCAAGTCCGTCGCCAAGTACGGCTGGGACCTGCTGAAGCCCTTCGCCACGCTGACCATCGACGTCTACGTCGGCTGCGCCCTGGTGCTGTTCGTGGTCTACTCCCTGCTGCTGAAGTTCGTCGGCGGCCTCAACCCGCTGAACTTCTTCAAGGGCGCCTGGCCGGCCATCCAGCTGGCCTTCGTCTCCCGCTCCTCGGTCGGCACCCTGCCGGTCACCCGCCGCGTCACCGAGCGCCTCGGCGTCCCGAGCGAGTACGCCTCGTTCGCCGTGCCGTTCGGCGCGACCACCAAGATGGACGGCTGCGCCGCGATCTACCCCTCGCTGGCCGCGATCTTCGTCGCCCAGGTCTACGGCATCGACCTCGGCATCAAGGACTACCTGCTGATCGCCTTCGTCTCGGTCATCGGCTCGGCCGCCACCGCGGGCCTCACCGGCGCGATCGTGATGCTGACCCTGACCCTCTCCACCCTGGGCCTGCCCCTGGAGGGCGTCGGCCTCCTCCTCGCCATCGACCCCATCCTCGACATGGTCCGCACGGCGACGAACGTCGCCGGTCAAGCGGTCGTGCCGGTCCTGGTGGCGGCCCGGGAGAAGACGCTCGACCTGGTCGCCTACAACAACCCGCACGGTGACCTGTACGACGACGCCCCTGCGGCGACCGTCCCGGCGCAGGCCTCCGCGAAGGCCCCCGCCGCGGCCTGACAGCCGCACCCGCAGCACCACGGGCCCTCTCCCCACGCCGGGGGAGAGGGCCCGTTGCCGTCGGTTCAGCGGGCGGCCGGCCCGGCGGCCCGCCCGGGCGACGGCCGCCGGTTCACCAGCGGCCGGTGAGCGGGGTGTCGGTGGCCTCGCCGAAGCGGAGGCTGTAGAGCGGAGCGCCGGAGTCCTGGAACGCGCCGTAGAAGCTCGCCGCGCCCGGCCGGTAGATGCCGACCTTGTCCGTCCCGCTGCCGTTCCAGTCGCCCTTGACCGGGATGTCGCCGGTGTCGCCGAACAGGACCGTGTGGTCGACGCCGATCGACGTGTTGGAGTCGCTCAGGTAGAACCCGTGCGTGCTCGGCCGGAAGATGCCGATGGTGTCCTTGCCGTCGCCGTTCCAGTCGCCCACCATCGGGACGTCGCCGGTGTCGCCGAACGGGACCGAGAAGGTGACGTTGGCGTTGTCGTTGGTCAGGTAGAACGCCCGGTCGCCCGGCCGGTAGATGCCGATGGTGTCCTTGCCGTCGCCGTTCCAGTCCCCGACCAGCGGGATGTCGCCGGTGTCGCCGAACGGGACGGCGAGGGTGACGTTGGCGTTGTCGTTGGTCAGGTAGAACGCCCGGTCGCCCGGCCGGTAGATGCCGATGGTGTCCCGGCCCGGCCCGCTCCAGTGCCCGGTGAGCGGGATGTCGTTCGCCGAGCCGAACGGCGCGGCGTGGGTGAGGTTGCCGACGCTGTCGGCCAGCGCGAAGGTCTGGCTCCCGGGGCGGTAGATGCCGGTCTGGGTGGGCTTGCCGGTCGGCCTGGTGGTGACCTGGACGTCGAGGTAGTCCCGGTCGATGCCGATCGTGACGCCGCCCCAGGTCTCGGTGGCGTTGCCGTCGTACTGGTGGGCCCGCTGGTGCCCGGCCCAGGCGGTGCTCGGGAGCGCCGGGTCGGCGGTGTCCGCGACACCGTTCCAGCGCGCGGTGAACAGCGCGTCGGGCATGGCGTAGCCCTTGCCGCTCGCGGCCGTGGCGACCAGGTCCGCCATGCCGGTCGCGGCACTGCTGTAGAGGCCCGAGTTGTAGCCCAGCGCGTGGAGTTCGGTCGTCCAGGCGGAGAGGAACGGCTGGACCACCCCGGAGTAGGCCGCGACGTTGTAGGACTCCATGTCGTAGTACAGGACGCTCCCGGGGCCGAGCCCGAGGGCGGCGGCCTGCGCCACGGCGTCGTCGGCCGCGGCGGTGCCCTGCGCGGCCGGCGAGGTGATCCGCGACGCCTGGGCACCGACGTACACCGGCAGGAAGCGCCAGCCGGCGGTGTACTGCTGCTGCATCCAGGCGGCCGTCAGGTTGGGCTGGGCGCAGGCCCGGGCCGCTCCGCCGATGTAGATGCCGACGGCCTGGTAGGGCGAGTCGGCGCGCCAGGCGCTCATCGCGGCGGAGTCGGGTGCGGTGCAGGCGTCGAAGCCCTTGCCGGTGTACCTGGTCGCGTCGGCCGGCAGCGCGGGCGCGGCGGCCGTGGTCGCGGCGGCGGACCCGGTGGCGGGCGCTCCCGCGGCCGGCGCCGCCGCGGCCGGGCCCGGCTTCCGCGCGGGGCCGGCCGGGAACCCGGCCGAGGCGAGGATCGTCCGGACCAGCGCCTGGTCGTCGCCGTACACGCCGGTGGCCGTGACGCCCGGGGCGGTGACGCGGACCTCGCGGTCGATCTCCGACACGGTCGTGGCGGACGGGGCGCCCTCGGCGCCGGGCTCCAGGAGCAGCGCCTCGGTCCGGCCCACCAGGTGGGCGGGGCAGTCCTGCCGGGTCCCCGGCGTGCCGAGGTAGACGGCGTGCTGGTCGAAGCGCACGCAGGCCGTCGGATCGGCCGTCAGGTCGATCACGGGCCAGTCGGCCGGCACCGTGAACGTGTGTCCGAGGTAGGAGACGTTCTTGCCGGGGGCGGGCGAGGTGCCGGGCGCGGCCTGCGCCGGTCCCAGAGCCGCGACGGACAGGACCGCCGTCGCGCCGAGGGCGGTGAGTATTCGGCGGCGGGCGCCGGAATGCGTGGTGATGACGTTCTCCCTGGGGACACGGCCCCGGCGGTGCCGGGGCTCACGGCTGTGCCGCGCGCCCGGGCACCGGTGACCGGGTCGGGAGGCGGCAGCACAGCATAGGGATCACGTCTGACAGTCCGACAACACCTCTACGTTCCAGGAGGTGTCGCCACGAGCGGTGCCGGTCGGGCACCGGAGCCCGCCGTCCCGGGGCGGGCCGTCGGTCACGCCGTCGACCGGCGGCGGAGCAGGGGTGGGCGGGGCCGGGAGAGGGCCGGAGGGGTCCGCGGCCGCCGGGAGGGGGCACCTGTGCGGGGTTCCGCGAGACCGGCGCCGGGCCGGGAAAGGCAGGGGGCCCGGCAGTTGGCCGGGCCCCCTTGGGTACTGCTCTTGTGCTCATGATGACGGCCGCCGGGGGCCGTCTGCGGACCCGAGGGGTCCCGAGCGATCAGGTCATCAGAGGATGATCAGATAGCGGTAACGTTCTCCGCCTGCGGGCCCTTCGGACCCTGGGTGACGTCGAAGCTGACCGCCTGGTTCTCCTCCAGCGAGCGGAAACCGTTCGCGTTGATGGCGGAGTAGTGGACGAAGACGTCGGGGCCGCCGCCCTCCTGGGCGATGAAGCCGAAGCCCTTCTCAGCGTTGAACCACTTGACGGTTCCCTGAGCCATGCCGTTCTCCTTGCGAGGGACGTATTGGGGGCCACACCGTGTGGCACCCGGTCCGCTGCGCTGATCGCCCTGCCTCCGGACGGGTCCGGAGTTTTTCGATATTGCTGAAAAACTACAAAAAGCCTGCGGTTACATGCTCCGCAGGCTTCAAGTACTGCAAGGGGAATCAAACTGCAACTGAGGGCAACGCTAGCATGCGGTCGCGGTGACGACCAGGGGTGACTTACGGGCCGGACAGGGCGTGTCGCAAGGCCGGTGCGGGGCTTCCGGAAGGGCGGGCATACCCTGCCTGGAGGCCCACGAACAGCAAGGGAGCGGCGCAGTGGCGGTACCGGATGCGGAAACGCACGAGCCCCGGCAGAACCCCCCGGTCAGGCCGCGGGTCGGACACATTCAGTTCCTGAACTGCGTACCCCTCTACTGGGGGCTGGCCAGGACGGGCAATCTGCTCGATCTCGACCTCACCAAGGACACGCCGGAGAAGCTCAGCGACCAGCTGGTCGGCGGCTCCCTCGACATCGGCCCGATCACCTGCGTCGAGTACCTGCGGCACGCGGACGAGCTGCTGGTCCTGCCCGACATCGCGGTCGGCAGCGACGGACCGGTGATGTCCTGCGTGATCGTCAGCAAGGTCCCGCTGGCCGAGCTGGACGGCCGCCGGGTCGCCCTCGGCTCCACCAGCCGGACGTCGGTGCGGCTGGCCCGGCTGCTGCTGGAGGAGCGCGAGGGGGTGCGGCCCGAGTACTTCAGCTGCCCGCCCGACCTGGACGCGATGCTCGCCGAGGCCGACGCCGCCGTGCTGATCGGCGACCCGGCGCTGCGGGCCTACCTGGGACAGGCGGCCGACCAGGGCCTGACCGTGCACGACCTCGGCGCGATGTGGAAGGAGTGGACCGGTCTCCCCTTCGTCTTCGCCGTCTGGGCCGCCCGCCGCGACTTCGCCGACCGCAGCCCCGAGCTGACGGCGGCCGTGCACCGGGCCTTCCTGGAGTCCCGCGACCTCTCGCTGGTCGAGGCCGGCGCGGTGGCCGCGCACGCGGCCCGCTGGGAGGAGTTCGACGCCGGGGTGCTGGAGCGCTACTTCAGCGAGGCGCTGGACTTCTCGCTCGGCGAGCGGCAGCTGGCCGGCATGGCCGAGTTCGCCCGCCGGGTCGCCCCGGACAGCGGCTTTGCCCCGGACGTCACGGTCCGGCTGCTGGAGCCGGCACCGGCGGTGGTCTGACCCCGCCGGGGAGGTCCGACCGCGGGGGAGGGGGTGCACCGGTCCTTCCGCGCCACCCCTCCCGCCCCGCGCGGCCCGGTAGCGTCTGCACGCGAGATCCGTGCGGTCGGCGGTGCCTGGAGGGCGCCGGCGACGCCGGGCGGTCGAGGGGAGCGTGCGGGATGCGGGCACTGGGGGCGGACGACCCGCGACAGGTCGGCGGGTACCGGCTGCTGCGGCGCCTCGGCGCGGGCGGGATGGGCCGGGTCTACCTCGGCCGGACGGCCGGCGGCCGCACGGTGGCCGTCAAGCTGGTCCGCGGCGAGCTCGCGGAGGACGCCGAGTTCCGGGCGCGGTTCCGGCAGGAGGTCGCCGCCGCCCGCCGGGTCGGCGGCGCCTGGACGGCGCCCGTGCTGGACGCCGACACCGAGGGCGAGCACCCCTGGGTGGCCACCGGCTACGTGGCCGGTCCCGCGCTCGGCACCGCCGTCCGGGACTTCGGCCCGCTGCCCGAACAGGCCGTACGGACCCTCGGCGTCGGGCTCGCCGAGGCGCTGGGCCATGTCCACGGCCTCGGACTGGTGCACCGGGACGTCAAGCCCTCCAACGTCCTGCTGACGCTGGACGGGCCGCGTCTGATCGACTTCGGCATCGCCCGCGCGCTGGACGCGACCAGCGGCTTCACCCAGTCCGGCTACGTGGTCGGCTCGCCCGGCTTCATGTCGCCCGAACAGGCGAACGGGCAGCCGGCCGGGCCGCCGAGCGACGTCTTCTCGCTGGGCGCGGTGCTGGCCTTCGCGGCCACCGGGGTGCAGCCCTTCGGCGAGGGGGTGAGCGTGGCGGTGCTGCTCTACCGGGTGCTGCACGAGGAGCCGGACCTCTCCGGGCTGGTCGGGCCGCTGCGCCCGATCGTGCTGGACTGCCTGGCCAAGGACCCGGCCGCCCGCCCGGCCCCGTGGCAGCTCCGGGAGCGGCTGGACGCCGACGGCGCGGCCACCGTACGGCTCGGGCGGGGCGGCTGGCTGCCGCCCGCGCTGGCGGCGGGGGTCGGCCGAAGCGCGGTCGAACTGCTCGACCTGGAGGGGGAGGTGGAGGCCGGGGGAGCCGCCGCCCCGCGGCGCCCGGCCGCGGCGCCGGACCTGCCGGGCGGCCGGACCCCGACCGACCGGGTGCCGCTCGGCGGCGGGCCGGTCGGCCCCCAGCAGGCCGGCCACCGGGCGCACGACGATCCGCCCCGCGACGCCGTGCCGCGGGACCGGGTGCCGACCGGGCCGGAGCGGCCGGGGCACCGGGTGCGGAACGCGGCGCTGGTCGCGGTGGCCGTCCTCCTGGTGCTCTCGGCCGGCGGCTACGGCGCCTACCGGGGCTTCCGGGGCGAGGCGGCGGTGGAGCACCCGCCCACCGACGGGCCGACGGTCACGTCCTCGTTCAGCTGGTCGGCCAGTTCGACCTCCACCACCTCCTCGTCCACGACCTCCTCCTCCACCACGCTGCCGCCCGGCCCGGTGCCGCCGGGCACCGGCGGCCCGAGCGTCGTGCCGGCCGGCTTCCTCGGCACCTGGCGCGGGGAGATGACCACCGACAAGGGGCTGCCCGCCGGCACCACCACGCTGGTGATCGGCCCGGCCGCGGTCGGGCAGGAGAACACCACCAGCCGCAACGCCGTCACCGGGCTGATCTCGGTCAGCTGCGAGGGCGCCTGGACGCTGGACTCGGCGTCCGAGGGGAAGCTGGTGTTCACCTCCCGGCTGGTCCGCTCCTCGCTGCCGGGGGCGTGCAGCGGCGGCTCCAACGCGGAGACGCTCACCCTGCAGAAGGACGGCACGATCCGGTTCTCCTCCGCCGATCCGGCGGCCGGGAACCCGACCGGGACGATGCGGAAAGCGGCCTGACGCCGACGCGCGAAAGCGCTGGCGTAGGCTGGTTCGGCCGTACCCGGAAGCACTGAAACGCACAGCAGTACCGAGAGAGAGAAGGCCGCCAGGTGTCCGAGCTCGCAGCGACCACCCTCGATGCGCCCAGCACCGACCTGCAGGCCGTGCTCGACCGGGCGGCCGGCGGTGGCCGGATCAGCCCGGAGGAGGCCCTGGAGCTGTACCGCTCGGCGCCCCTGCACGCGCTCGGCTCGGCGGCCGACGCGGTGCGCCGCCGCCGCTACGCCGGTACCGAGCACATCGCGACGTACATCATCGAGCGGAACATCAACTACACCAACGTCTGCGTGACGGCGTGCAAGTTCTGCGCCTTCTACGTGCCGCCGAAGAGCGACAAGGGCTGGTCCCGCGACCTCGACGAGATCCTGCGCCGCTGCGCGGAGACGGTCGAGCTGGGCGGCACCCAGATCATGTTCCAGGGCGGCCACCACCCGGACTACGGCGTGGAGTACTACGAGCGCGCCTTCGCGGCGATCAAGGCGGACTTCCCGCAGCTGGTGATCCACTCGCTGGGCGCGTCCGAGGTCGACCACATGGCCCGGCTCTCCGGGGTGTCGGTCGAGGAGGCCATCACCCGGATCCACAAGGCGGGCCTGGACTCCTTCGCGGGCGCCGGCGCCGAGCTGCTGCCGGCCCGGCCGCGCAAGGCGATCGCACCGCTCAAGGAGTCCGGCGAGCGCTGGCTGGAGATCATGGAGGCCGCGCACGGCCTCGGCGTGGAGTCCACCTCCACCATGCTGATGGGCACCGGCGAGACCAACGCCGAGCGGATCGAGCACCTGCGGATGATCCGCGACGTGCAGGACCGCACCGGCGGGTTCCGTGCCTTCATCCCGTACACCTACCAGCCGCAGAACAACCACCTCAAGGGCTCGACCCAGGCGACCGTCTTCGAGTACCTGCGGATGATCGCGATCGCCCGGCTGTTCCTCGACAACGTCGCGCACATCCAGGGCTCCTGGCTGACCACCGGCAAGGAGGCCGGCCAGCTGTCGCTGCACTACGGCGCGGACGACCTCGGCTCGGTCATGCTGGAGGAGAACGTGGTCTCGGCGGCCGGCGCCAAGCACCGGTCCAACCTCACCGAGCTGATCCACCTGATCCGGGCCGCCGACCGCGTCCCGGCCCAGCGCTCGACCACCTACGAGCACCTGCGGGTGCTGGACGACCCGGCCAACGACCCGGTCGACCCGCGGGTCGCCTCGCACATCGCCTCCACGGCGATCGCGGGCGGCACCGCGCACCCCGAGCTGAAGATCCTCGACAACGGCTGACGCCGGCGTCCGGGGCGCCCGCCGCAGGGGCGCCCCCGCCGGTCCCGCAACGGTGACCTCGCCATGCTGACGCTGCACCGGGCCGCCCTCGTGCTGCCCGACCCCGCCGACCCCACCGCCCCGTCCGTCGCCGACGGGGCGGTGCTGGTGCACGGCGAACTGATCGCCGCGCTGGGCCGCCACGACAAGCTGGCCGCCGCCCACCCCCGGGCCCGGCCGCGCGACTGGGGCGACGCCCTGCTCACCCCCGGGCTGCGCAACCCGTACGGGCACTGGCTGCTGGAGAGCGCGTACCACCCGGACCCGCGCGAGGAGCTCGGGGACGCGCCGGTGCCCGGTGGACTGCTGGGGGAGGCCGACGAGGCGCGCTGCGGCGCGAGCGCCCGGCGCGGGCTGCAGCGGATGCTCGGCTCCGGGGTGACGGCGGTGGCCGGCCCGTTCGAGCGGGCCGCGGTGCGGACGGCGGTGGCCCGGTCCGGGCTGGCCGCGCTGCCCGGTCCGGCCGGTCCCCCCGGCGCGGAGGGGCCGCTGGACCCGCTCGCCGTGCTGCCGCTCGCGGCGGCGGTGCACGGGCGGCTGGCCGTGGGCGGGCGGGCCGACTTCGCGGTGTTCGCGCCGGCCGGTGCCGCCGGTGCCGGTGCGTCCCGTGCCGGTGCCTCCGACGGCGCTCGCGGGCCGGCCCCGCGGCCGGCCGGCTGTCTGGCGACGGTCCTGGCCGGGCGGTTGGTGTACCGCCGACGCTGAGCCCCGGCTACTCGCGGGTAGCCGGACTCCCGTGCGACGTACGGTCGTTCCTTCGTGTGCCGCCGAACTGCGGTGTCGGCCATATTGTCTGATTCACCCTTCGCCGTGACCTGAGGGCCCGCCAGCGGATACGATCCCGGCAGCTCAGTCCGTACCCTCACCACGCACCACCCGTCCCCGCGGGTGGCGGGGCCCCGTCCCAGGCCCCGAAGGCTAGCCAGGACAGGAACCATGCGATCCGCGACCGTCCCCCCGCCGCGCTTCCCGCGGTTGGGCCGTGGCTGGTACCTCACCGCCGTGCTCAGTGCCGTGCTGGCCGTCGGCATGTGCCTGCTCGGCTGGCGCCAGACCGAGCAGGCCGACCGGATCGGCGCGCACCCGGTGAGAGTGGACGG
The DNA here is from genome assembly GCF_040298365.1 of Kitasatospora sp. NPDC001603. NCBI lineage: Bacteria > Bacillati > Actinomycetota > Actinomycetes > Kitasatosporales > Streptomycetaceae > Kitasatospora > Kitasatospora sp. NPDC001603. Next base: position 434 of record NZ_JBEPAA010000027.1, on the reverse strand, counting down.
CGTCGTCACCCAGATGCCCTCGGGCGGCGGCTCCTACAGCACCGTCAGCTACCGGGCCGCCGGCCAGCAGCACACCGCCGCCGCGCTGCCGCTGGCGGACGGCGCCAAGGTCGGTGACGCGGTCTGCCTGGAGCACGCCGCCGACGACCCGGGCGCGGTCCGGATCTGCGGCGCCACCTACCCGCAGCCGGTCGGCGTCGGACTGGCCCGGTTCAGCGTGCCGGTGGCCGTCGTGCTCTTCCTGGTCTGCGTGCTGAGGATCCGCCGGCACCGCCGGGCGGTCGCCATCCGCAGCGGCACCGGGCGGTTCGCGACCACCGTCGCGCTGGCGACCGGCGCGCTGGCCGAGGGGATGCCCGCGATAACGCAGGGCAAGCGCTCGCGCCGCAGGCGGCGTTCGGGCGGGCGGCGCGGCCGGCGCAGGGGGCGCGCCC
>NZ_JBEPAA010000026.1:0-103874 GCF_040298365.1 Kitasatospora sp. NPDC001603 | reverse complement strand
CCGGTGGTGGTGGGGGGGGGGGGGTTGGGGGGGGGGGGGTGCGGGGGGGGGGGGGGGGGCCCCCCCCCCCCCCCCGCCAGAGCATCAGCCGTTCGCTCAGGACGGGCAGCACGCGGATGCCCAGGCTGTCCCGGCGGGGATCGAGCAGGGACAGCCCGGCGACCCGGTCCCGGGGCACCGACAGGCAGGCGTCGAAACGCCGCCGGTCGGGCGCCGTGGACTCCGGATCGTCGTACAGGACTTCGATACCGACGGTGCGGTCGTCGGAAATCCCGCGATTGAACAGAAAGGCGGTGAGGCGAAGCCAGGTCGCCTCCCGCGGAGTTCCGTTGGACGGATGGCGGAGACTGATCACGAGAAGTGGTCTGGGGTGCACCGGGAACCATTCTCCGGCCCCCTGGAAATGCGCACCCAATGTGTGCGTCTTATTCACAGGGGTGACGCTACCAACGGGTCAGCTCCCGCGTTTGACTGTCCTGGACACGTTCGGAACTTCTTCCGGGACGGCCGGTCCCGGCCGGACCGACCCGACGACGGCCGGACCGGCCGCCCCGGGCCGCAGCAGCGCCGCCGCCCGGGCCACGCTGCGGGCCAGCTCGTCCACCCGCGCCCCGAGCTCGGGATCGGCCGGCTCGCCGCCCGGCAGCGCGCCGCGGGCCTGCGGTACGGCGACCTGCTCGGGCACCATCCAGGCCCGGTACCAGCGGGCCACCAGGCGCAGGTGGTTGAGCGCGTTGGAGTTGTTGCGCCCGCCGAGCGCGCAGATCGCCCCGAAGACCTTCCCCTCGACGTGTTCGAAGTCCAGCAGGTCCAGGGCGTTCTTCAGGGCCCCGCCGATGGTCCCGTGGTACTCCGGCCCGGCCAGGATGACGCCGTCGGCGGCGCGGAACTCCTCGCGCAGCAGCTTGACGTCCGGGCGGCTCGGCCACGGGTCCTGCTTGTCGCCGTTGCAGAACGGCAGGTCCAGCTCGCGCAGGTCCAGCAGGGAGGTCCGGCAGCCGTCGGCGTCCAGGACGGCGAGGGCGCGGCGCAGCAGCAGCTGGCTGGTCGAGCCGGGGCGCAGCGAGCCGCCGAGGCCGAGGATCCTCGGCCCCGGCGGACGGGCGCTCACTCGTCCTCGCAGATGGCGTCGGCCGGGCAGCAGTCCATCGCCTCGTACACCAGCTCCTCCTCGTCCTCGTCGGCCGGCTGGCGGGCGACGAAGGTGTAGCCGGCCTTGTCGTTGCGGACGAAGGAGTCCGGGGCGATGCAGCGGCAGGTGTCGCAGTCGGTGCACTCCGCGTTGACGTAGAACCGCCCGGGCACGTTCTCCGGCAGCCGGGCCGGTACCGGGAACCCGCTCATGCGCCCGCCTCGCTTCGCTCGGTGGCCGCTTCGCGGAACGCGCGGCACTGGATGATGACCTCGCTCCGCTCGCTCATGCCTGGCTCCGTCCGGCGTGCACCAGCTCCAGCACCCGGTCGGTGTCGGTGCGCAGCAGGTGTCCGTAGGTGTGGCCGAGTTCGTCCTCGGGGGCGTAGGCCAGCACCTCGACGCTGTCGAAGCCGGCCAGGTAGTCCAGCACCCGGCGGACGTGGTCCGGGGTGTCGACGCTGAGTCCGAGGTGGGACATCAGCGCCCGCTTGCGCTCCGGCGGCTCGTCGGCCCAGGCCCCGTAGGCGCGGCAGGTGAAGAACTCGACCTCGGTGCCGCGTTCGGTGGTCAGGTTGATCCAGTGCCCGGGGGTGCCGTGCACCCGGGGCGCGATGTGCGAGGGGCCGGCGGACACCCGGCCGAGTCCCGGGTGGGACCGGACGGTCTCCAGCCAGGCCTCGTACTCCTCCTCGGTGCGGTAGTCGCCCAGGTAGACGGCGACGTGGTGCAGGCCGGTCAGCCGCAGGGTGCGCGGGTCCAGCGGCTGGCCGAAGAAGGCGAGCAGTGCGTCGGCGGTGTTGGTGGCGGCCGCCCGGTCGGCCCAGTCGAGGACCTCCTTCAGGGCGGGCTCGCGGTCGGCACCGGTGGGCAGGTGGTCGGCGGCGGGGTACAGCAGGCTGGGTGCCATGGCGAATCAGCTCCGTCGGGCGGTGAGGTAGTCCGTGATGAGGGTCTCCAGGTCCTGGTGGCCGGCGTACGGCTTCAGCAGGTCCTGGTACAGCTCGGGCCGACGGCCGTGCAGGCAGAAGTAGAGGCTCTTGCGGAAGGACAGGTCGACCTCCCGCAGTTCGCGCACCCGGTCCAGGTCGAGCTCGGCGATCAGCACGCCCTCCTCCTCGTCCAGCGAGCCGACCAGGTGCTCGGGCGAGGCGACGGTGCTGTGGCCGGCCACCGAGATGGTGACGGTCCGTCCGGCGCGCTCGCCGGTCACCTCGCCGACCGCGCTGGCCAGCAGGGTGTAGCAGACGTTGAAGGAGGAGTTGGCCTGGATGCACGGCCGGGTGATCTGGATGTTGCCGCGCAGCGCCGCCCCCGGCACCGCGATGATCTCGGCGCCGCGCATCGCCAGCGTCCGCGGCACCTCGGGGATCCAGAAGTCGGAGCAGACGCAGATCCCCAGGCGGCCGAACGGCGTGTCCACGATGACCAGTTCGTCGCTGGGCGAGACGGTGACCATCTCGGCGGCGAACCGGTGGGTCTTGCGGGCCTTGGCGGCGATCCGGCCCTGGTCGTCCAGCAGGACGGAGGTGTTGTAGTACCGGTCGCCCTCCCGCTCCACGACGGTGCCGCAGAGCAGGTAGCAGCCCTTGGTGCGGGCCACCTCGGCGAGCTGGTCGAAGAGCGGGCCCGGTACCGGCTGGTCGATCACGCCCTTGAGGTGGGCGCGGCCGGGGAAGTAGAAGGGCGGGCCGAGGAAGAACTCCGGCAGGATGATCAGTTCGACGTCCTGGACGGTGTCCAGCAGGGCGAGGGTACGGGCCAGGTTGACTTCCGGGTCCGGGTCCCAGAAGGACTGGATCAGCGCGACCCGGGGCCGGCTGGTGGCGAGCGAGCGTTCGACGGTCATCTGGTCAGGCTCCATCCGAGGCGAACGAGGTGTCCGGGGCCGCCGAGGTGTCCGGGGCCGCCGGGGCGCCGGGGGCTTCCGGGGTCGGGGCGTCCGGGGTGTCCGAAGCGGCATGCGGTGCGGTGTGCGGGGCGAGGGCCGCGGCGGCCCAGTCGGGCAGCGGCCCGTCCGGGTGGGTGGCGGCGGTCAGCGCCAGGCCGAGCGGCGAGCGGCGGAAGTCGGCGGCGAACGGCGCCGCCTCGCGCATCCGGCGCAGCTCGTGCAGGTCCAGGTCGGCGGTCAGCAGCACCTCCTCGCGGTCGGCCTCGGCGAGCACCGGCTGCTGCTTGCGGAAGTCCCGCGAGTAGGCGCCGATCGCCAGCGGGCTGCGCAGGATCGCGCTGCGGCCCATGTAGGTGAGCCCGGCGAGGGTGTTCTCGCCGGTCGCGCTGGCGAACAGCACGTAGGCGCAGTTCTCGGCGGCCCGGGCGAGCAGCATCTGCCGCACCGGCTCGGCGAACGGCCGCAGCAGGACGGAGGGGGCCACGATGATCTCCGCCGAGTCGGCGAACAGGCCGCGCAGCACCTCCGGGAACTGCACGTCGTAGCCGAGCGCGAAGCCGATCCGGCCGAGCGGGGTCGGGAAGACGCGGGCGCCGGTGCGGCCCGTGATGAAGTGCGCCTCCAGGTCGTAGACCATGGTGCGCCGCGCGGTGCCGACGAGCTCCCCGGTGTCGTCCAGCAGGACGGCGGTGCTGTGCACGTCGTCCCCGGCGCGCTCCAGCACGCCGGCGGCGATCCAGACGCCGAGTTCGCGGGCCAGGCCGGCCAGCCACTCGGTGAGCGGCCCGGGCACCGGCTCGGCGATCTCGTGGCTCTTCGGCAGGTTGAGCGCGGTGGCGAACACCTCGGGCAGGACGACGAGCCGGCAGTCGTCGTCGGCCGCGGCGCGCACCAGCTTCTCGGCCCGCGCCAGGTTCTCCGCACGGCGGTTGGTGGCGACGGACAGCTGGACGACGCCGACCCGGTACCGGCGAAGATCGGCGGTGGGCATGGTCGTGCTCCTTCCGGGGACGGGCGGTGGCGCGGGCGGGGTGGTCCGGGGGTGGTCCGGGTGGGGTGCCCGCCGCGGCGGCGGGCACCCCACCCGGACCTGGGGACGGGGACCGTCAGTCGAAGATCCGCTCGTAGATGCCGGGCTCGCCGACCGTGTACCCGGTGTCCCTGGCGCGGGAGGAGACCACCAGGTTGATGCCTTCCTTGGTGACGCTCCAGTCGTTCAGGCCGACCTGGTCGAGCAGCTCGCGCATCTCCTCGGTGGAGTACGAGGCCCGCAGCGAGGTCATGAACGCGTTGGCGTCACCGCCGGCGTACTGCAGCACGAACGAGACCATGCCCTCGTCGGCGTCCCGGGCCAGGTCGTACAGCAGGACGGCGCCGCCGGGGCGGCAGACCCGGGCCAGCTCGGGCAGGATCCGGGCGGGCTTGTCCCACCGGTTGATCGCGCAGAAGCTGAACACCACGTCGAAGCTGTCGTCCGGGTACGGCAGCCGGCTGTACCGGGCCCAGTCGCAGGCGAAGTCGCCGCCGTAGGAGACCAGGTTGGCGAAGATGGTGTTCTCCCGGGCGACCTCCAGGAAGGCGTCGTTGCTGTCCAGCCCGGTGAAGGTGGAGTCGCGGTGCTGGGCGGCCAGGCGCAGCGACAGCAGCCCGCTGGCGCAGCCGATCTCCAGGACGTCCTTGTCCGGACCGCAGTCCGGCCCGATCAGCTTCATCATGTGCTGCATCGGGATGATCATCGAGGTGCGCACGCTGCGGTCGTAGGCGCGGCACTCCTCGGCGGTCTCGAACGGGTCGCCCTGCGGGGCCCGCTCGGCGAGGTCGAAGATCCGCCCCCGGCGGGAGCGGCGCGCGGTGGTCTCAGAACTGGACAAGGGGGAGCCCCTTCCGGCCGTCGGTGCGGTCGATCTGCCACTTGAGGATCTCGGTGCTCGCCGAGGTCGGCTGCGGGAGCCGGTAGTTGGCGTCCGAGTAGAAGCTCTTGGAGATGTTGTCGATGTAGTACCAGCCCTTCGGGTAGGTGACCTGGATCGCGTCGGCGTCGACCTCCAGCAGCCCCTTGGCCACCAGGTCGTCGATCTTGTCCTTGAAGTACTCGTACGGGTCGACGCCGTGCCGCTCGCGGTAGACCGAGCGCTTGACCCGCAGCAGCTTCAGCCCCAGGACGAGGCTGCGGCAGCGCTGCTCGTGCTCGTCGGTGTAGGCGCCCATCACCACCGGCAGCCGGCCCTCGTTGCACCGGCTGATGTACGACTCGATGTCCGGTTCGTTGAGGTACATGTGGTTGTTCAGGTACCCGTAGGCGCCCGAGCCGATGGCCACCATGTCCCCGCACCGGCCCCAGATCTGGGACAGGTGGTCGGTCAGGTAGAAGGTGTCCGTCTCCAGGCCGCGGTACGGCTTGCTGCCGTCCTTCACCACCGGGTACGTCTTGACCCCGGCCGCCTCCCACTCGGGCCGCATCGGCTCGATGAAGTCGTTGTAGGTGAGCGCCAGGTAGCCCGCGTCCATCAGCGTGGTGTGCAGGTACTGGTACATCTCGTCGGCCTCGCGGGTGCTCGGGCAGGGCGGCGTGGCGCCGCTCTGCAGCGCGAAGAACACCTCCGAGCCGGGCATGACCGCGTAGTTGTAGACCGAGAAGGACGTCACCGGGAGGTCCATCAGGGTGCGGATGTCCTGCGCCCACAGCTCGGGGGTCTGGCCGGGGATGCCGATCATGTAGTCGATGCAGAGGTTCTCCAGGCCGCTGCGGTCGATCAGCTCGATGGTGCGGGTGGCGGACTCGCCGGTGTGCGCCCGGGCCCGGCCGAGGTAGCGCAGCAGCGGGTCGTGGAAGGTCTGGACGCCCAGGCTCATCCGGTTGACGCCGTGCTTGAGCAGCACGTCCAGCTTCTGCTGGTCGACGTCGACGGGGGTGGACTCGATGGTGACCGAGCAGTCCGGGCTGAAGTTGAGCCGCTGCTTCATGTAGCCCAGCAGGTCGTCGAGCTCCTCGGCGCGCAGCGTGGTGGGCGTGCCGCCGCCGAAGTAGCCGGAGGTGAAGACGGTGTCCCGGACGTGCGGCAGCTGCGAGTAGAGGTCGATCTCCCGCTTGAGCGCCTGGATGTAGCGCTGGGTGAGGGTGTTGCGGGTGGAGAACTTGTTGTACGGGCAGCTGGTGCAGACCTGGTTGCAGAACGGGATGTGCACGTAGAACGACGTGGTCTTCGGGAACTTCTCCCGGGTGGCGTAGATCTGGTCCGCCGACAGCGGCTTGACGTCGCACGGGTACCAGCGGACGAACTCGATGTCCCGCTCCGGGTAGTCGCGCCAGAAGCTGGGGGTGTCGAGGAAGTTCCGGGTGATCGCTTCTTGGGTCATGTGCCTCTCCGGTCGTCAGGTGGCGCGGTGGTGCTCGACGGTGAGTGCCATCGGGCCGTCCGGGCCGACCGCCCAGTCGGCCATCCCCGCGGCGTCGAGCAGTTGACGCAGTTCGGCGCCGGTCCAGGCGCCGCGCAGGGAGTCCAGGTAGGTGCGCAAGCGGTACTGGCCGTCGGGCGAGTCGTCGGCGGCCATCTCGCGCAGGGTGTATTCGAGGATGAACGGGTCCGGGTCCCGGCGCAGGTCGTTGACCAGCAGCCGGCCGCCGGGGGCCAGGGCCCGCGCCGCCCCGCGGAGCAGGGCGGTGGGGTCGGTGCACTCCCCGAGCGCGTGCACGCTGTAGACCAGCGGGTGGCGCCCGGCGAGGGGGGCCGGCAGCGGGCTGCCGGCCGGCCAGTGGTCGACCGGCACCGCCGCGCCGAGCCGCTCGCGCAGCGGGGCGACGGCGCCCGGGTCGGTGCAGAGCACCCGCAGGTCGACCGGGCGGCGGGCCAGCAGCAGGGCGGCGAACCCGCCGTAGCCGGGGCCGACCTCCAGCACCGGGCCGTCCGTGCACGCGCTCTCCAGCAGGTCGAGGAACTCTTCCTTGTACTGGTTGCGGGCGGCCACGTACCGGTCGTACGCCAGGCGGTCGGCCTCGTCGGAGAGCCGGTGGCGGGTCGGCGTCCGGACGGCCGGCAGCAGGCCGGTGGTCACCCCGCTCACACCTCCCTCAGCAGGGCGAACAGCTCCCGCTCGGTCTCGGCGACGGCGGCCAGGGCGGCCCGCAGCTCCCCGGCGAGGCGCTCGCGGACCGGGGCGAGCCCGGCGGCCGCGGCGGCCCGCAGGTCGGGCAGCCGCTCGCCGAGCAGGGCGGCCCGGGCGAGGGCGGCGGCGCCGCCGTCCAGCAGCTCGGCCTCCCGAGCCCGGTAGGCGGCGCCGAGTTCGGTGAACGCAGGCGTCCAGTCGGGCAGCAGCAGGGCGATGACCCGCTCCCAGCGCCCGGCGCTGTCGGCGCAGAGCAGGGCGGCGTCGGCCAGCCGGTGGTCCCCGGTGAGCTCGGCGGCTTCGGTCAGGAAGGTCCGGAACAGGTTGCGGAAGGCGTTCCCTCCGGTGCCGGCCAGTTCGAAGTCGACGTAGGCGCCGGCGAGTTCGTCCACCACGGCGGCGGCGGGGGTGTCGCTGAGCAGCAGGTGCCGCAGACCGGCGCCGTAGGAGTCGAGGCCGCGCAGCCCGAAGCTGGGCACGGGCGGGTGCAGCATCGCGCGGCAGGACCAGCGGATGCCCTGGCGGATGTCGTCCTCGGTGGGGTACCGGGCGGCCTTCCAGTCGGCGCGCAGCAGGGCGTGCCGGGGCGGGAAGGGCTGGTGGCCGGAGGCCCGGGCGGTGGCGAGTTCGGCCGTGGTCAGGGTCTGCGCGCGGGCCGGGCGGTCCGAGACGGTGACGGTGTCGTCGTCCCGGTCGTGGCCGACGACGACGATCGCGTGGCCGCCGAAGTGCCGGGTGGCCTGGAAGTACGGCAGGTGGAAGAGGTCCGCGTAGACCACCGCCGGGCGGCCGAGGTCGAGTTCGGCCAGCAGGTCGCCCCAGGCGCGCTCGGGGTCGTCGGTGACGGCGACCTCCAGGTCGAGGCCGACGCCGGCCGCCATCCGCCGGGTGAACTCGGGGAACGGGCCGTTGCGGCCGCCGGTGAAGCCGCGTCCGCCGGGCGGGGCGGGCATGTGCATGAAGTTGATGCCGCCGGCCACGCCGAACAGCATCGCCTCGCTGATCGGCAGGTCGTGCGCGGCCAGCTGCTTGCGCATCGACGCGGTCTCGCAGTGCGCGCCGCCGTGCGGGACGTCCGGCGGGGTGGTGGTCATGCGGGTCCTCCCGGGGTGACGGGGCGCTCGGCCCAGGCGGCCCAGCCGAGCGCGTCCGGCGGGACGAGGTCGGTGGGCGGCAGGACGGTCGGTGGCAGGACGGTCGGTGGCCGGACGGCGGCCCGCGGCCCGGCCGGTGCCCGGTCGGCGGCGGGCGGCGCGGCGCCGGCGGCCTCGGCGGCCTCGGCGGCGATCTCCTCCAGCACCGAGCGGGTGTAGGGGTTGGCGTCCGAGGGCGGGTAGTCCAGCGCCGTCCCGACGAAGACGTTGCGGATCGCCGCCCGCACGATGTCGGTGGGCAGACCGCGGCCGGTCAGTTCGGCGGCCAGTTCGGCGCAGGCGCGCAGGGCGGCCTTGGTGGCCGCGCGGTTGGCCGGTCCGACGCACGCCTCCGGTCCGAGCACCACCTCGCCGAGGTCGGCGGCGAGGGTCCGCAGCAGGCCGATCCGGCGCGGTGCGGAGGTGACCAGGACGGTCTTGAGGCCGAGGGCCACGGCGGTGAACTGGCAGACCGGCTTGAGGCCGACCACCTCCACGCCGAGGTCCGGCAGGTCCTCGGTGGGCACGCTGGTCGCCATGTTGACGAACAGCGCCCGGCGGCCGACCTGTTCGGTCAGCGCGGCGAGCCGGCGCAGCGCGGCCGCGGTCTCCTGCGGCGGGACGCAGAGCAGCACGGTGTCGGCGGCGGAGAGGATCTCGCGCTGGTCCATGTCGGGCAGCGACAGCTCGGCGGCGACCCGCCGGGCGACCGCGGGGTCGCTGTCGTTGAGCAGCACCGGGAAGCGCTCGGCCAGCCGGTCGGCCAGCACCGAGCCGAGCCGGCCGAGGCCGACCACGGCGATCGTGCCGGGGTCGTTGTGCCGGGGTTCGGCGGGGTTGCCCGGGCGCAGGCCGAGGGTCATGAGACCGCCTCCAGGTCCTCGATGGTGAGGCTGCCGGGCTTGAGCATCCGGTCCATCGCCCGCCGCACCTGGGCGCGGTCGATCGGGGCGACCGAGGCGGGCACCGCGAACTCCGCGGTGACCCGCTCGGCGACGGCCGCGCAGAGCGCCGCCGGGTCCTCGACCTCGGCCTCGACCCGGATCTCCAGGTGGTCCCCGGAGACGCCGGCCGCCCAGTAGAGGCCGGCGCCCTCGGTGGCGAGCACGGTCTGCTCCAGCGCCAGCTTGTTGATCCGCTGCCCGCCGACGGTCAGCTGCTCGCTGACCCGGCCGTGGTGCGAGAGCACCCGGCGCGGGCTGCCGCAGGCGCAGGGCTCGGCGGAGACGGTGACGAAGTCCCCGCTGCGGTAGCGCAGCAGTGGCATGGCCCGGCCGGCCAGGGCGGTGATGACCAGTTCGCCGGCGGTGCCGTCGGGGACGGGTGCGGTGGTCTCCGGGTCGATCACCTCGAACAGGTGCCGGTCCTCGGTGAGGTGCAGGCTGCCCCGCTCGCAGACCAGGCCGAGCGAGTTGGTCTCGGTCGAGCCGTAGGCGTTGGAGAGCCGGACGCCCCAGAGCGCGGCGATCTTCTCCAGCTTGGCGGGGGAGCAGGTCTCGCCGACGTAGAGGAAGGTCTTCAGCCCGATCTCGCCCGGGTCGCGCCCGGTGTCCTTCAGCATGTCGTAGAGGCGCAGCGCCCGGCTGGGCGTGCAGACCAGGGCGGTCGGGCGGACGGTCCACATCATCTCGACCATCCGCTCGAACGGGCAGACCAGGCTGAGCGTGCCGACCGGCACCACGGCCGCGCCGTTCTGCTCCAGCGCCCGGTCCAGGTCGTAGGAGGCGAAGGCGAGTTCGTAGGGGATGGCGATGAAGACGAGGTCGCCGGGGCCGAGCACGTGGCCGACGGACTGCTCGACCGCGACGTTGCCGCGGATCCAGTCCTCGTAGGTGATCATCGAGGAGGTGGGGCTGCCGGTGGTGCCGGTGGACTCGCCGTAGCGGATCAGCTCCTCCCGGCCGACGGCCAGCAGGCCGAACGGGTAGGCGCCGCGCAGCTCGGCCTTGGTGGTGAAGGGCAGGGTCCGCAGCTCCTCGGCACTGGTGGGCCGCAGAGCGCCGTACCGCCCGGCCCAGCGCTCCCGGTAGAACGGCGAGTTGGCGAAGGCGTGGTCCAGCTGGCGGCGCAGCAGCGCGAACTGGTGGTCGGGCACCTGGTCGGGGCTGAGCTTCTCGAACGCGGCCAGGTCGGCCAGCGCGGCCTCCCGGATCTCCGGATAGCGCAGGTGCGGGGGGCGGTCGGCGGTGGTCACCGGGCATCCTCTCCAAACATCAGCTGGGTCTTGATCCGGGTGCGGGGGTCGAGCGTGAAGGCCTCCGCCGCCCGTTCGGCCGGCAGGCGGTGGGTGACCAGCAGCCCGGCCTCCTCGCGGTGGCCGGCCAGGAACTCCTGGGCGCGGTGGAAGCCGCCGGTGCCGCCGATCGAGCCGACCAGGGTCAGTGCGTTGGCCACCAGCAGGTCGGTGCGGAGCGCGGCGCTGCGGCGCAGCCCGAAGCAGAGCACCCGGCCGCGGGGGACGGCGCAGGCCAGCGCGGTGGCGAGGCCGTCGGCGCCGCTGGAGCAGTCCACGGTCAGGTCGTACCGGGCGGCGGCGGTCAGGGCGGCGTACCCGCCGGCGGACCGCGCGGCGGCGTCGGGCTCGGGCGCGGCGGTGCGGACCCGGGCGCTCGGCAGCAGCGCGGTGACGGCGGCGGCCTTCACCGGGTCCGCCTCCAGCAGCTCCACCCCGCCCGCCCCGTACGCCCCGGTGAGCAGCAGGTAGCTCGCCAGGCCGAGGGCGCCGGCGCCGATCACCAGGATCCGCTCGTCGGGGCGCGGGTCGATCCGCCGCAGGCCCTGGGCGGCGACGGCGAAGAACTCGGAGAGCGCCAGCAGGCCGGGGCCCAGGCCGTGCGTGTCGGGGTAGAGGTAGCGGCGGTCCACGGTCCGCAGCCGGGTCGAGAAGCCGTCGACGGTGAGGCCGAACTTCTCGATCCGGGTGCAGACGTTGCGGTCGGTGCCGCAGCGCGGGCAGTCCCCGCACCAGCGCGAGCAGTCGCCGGTGACCCACTGGCCCAGCAGCGCGCGGCCGTTGCTCCCGGTGTCGACCACCAGGCCGGACCACTCGTGGCCGAAGCGCAGCGGGTAGCTGCTCGGGCCGCCGTAGGCGCCGTCGTACAGCGCCTGGTCGCTGCCGCACAGGGTGACCCGGTCGACCTCGACCAGGACCTCGTCCGGGCCGAGCGGCGCGGTCGGCGGCTTCGCCTCGTCGACGGTGAGCCGGCCGGGGCCGGTCAGCCGCAGGTCCGCCCCGGCGCTCACCGGGCACCGTCCCCGGCCGCCGGGAGCGGCGGCAGGTGGTCGTTCAGCTCGGCCTCGATCCGCTCGCTCTCCGCGCGGGCCATGGTGATGCGCTCGCGCAGGCTGATCGAGTTGAGCCCCCACCACAGGTACCAGTTGTCGTTGGCGAGCACCCGCGCCTGGATCTCGTCGAGGACGGCGGCGTCCTCGATGACCGCGCGGGAGCAGTAGTACTTGGGCACGATGAATCGCTCCGTTCCGGTGATCATGCCTTCGGCGACGGCGGTGGTGTGCAGGGCGGTGCCCCGGCAGACCCGCAGGCCGAGCGTCCAGAAGGCGTGCACGTCGGGCGTGGCGGGCGGGACGAGCTGCTCCATCACGTCGAAGGTCTCGCGGACCGAGTCCCGGTCGTCGCCGGGGCTGCCGATGAACAGGCAGTGCTCGACCCGGATGCCGGCCTCGACGAACTTGCGGTGCGACTCGATGATCTGGCGCTGGCGGAAGTTCTTCTTCAGCCCGCGCAGGATCCGGTCACACGCCGAGTCGGTGCCGAACTCGACGTAGTAGCAGCCGGTGCGGACCATCAGGTCGACCAGTTCGGAGGTCACGTTGCCCGGGTTGACCATGCAGGACCACGGCATCTCGATGCCCCGGCGGACGAACTCCCGCAGCACCTCCAGCGAGTAGTTGAGCGGTAGGTTGAAGACCCCGTCGACGATCTCCAGGACCTCCAGGCCCTCGTCGCGAAGCCGCTCCACCTCGTCGGCCACCCGGGAGACCTCGTCGAACTTCACGCCGGTGCCGTCCACCAGGAAGTTGCTGCAGAAGACGCACTCCAGCACGCAGCCCTTCTTGGTCTGGATGGTCGCCGGCACCTTGAGGCTGCGGTCGTGGGTCTCGTACGAGTAGCTGAAGTAGCGCTGGTCGTACAGGGCCGGGTCGGGGCGGGCCGCCTTGCGGTAGTCGATCCGGAAGACGGCGTCGCGCCGGTGGTAGCCGCCGCCCTCGCGCGGGCGGATCACCCCGGGCACGTCCAGCGGTTCCTCGCCCCGGGCCAGGTGGTCCAGCAGCGGCTGGACGGACTCCTCGGCGAAACCGGTGATCCCGTAGTCGGCCCGGACGAAGTCCATCAGGTCCTCGGGGACGGTGGAGAACCCCGGACCGCCCAGCAGCACGGTGACGCCGGGCAGTTCGTCGCGCGACCAGTCGGCCACCTCGCGGGCGAGCGGGGTGTAGACGACCGGCTCCAGCATGCTCTGCGAGTCGACGTTGCGGATCGAGATCCCCACCACGTCGGGCTTGAAGGCGCGGACCGCGGCCCGGACGACCGGCTCGTCCTCCTCCTCCCACATCAGGTCCAGCGTCTCGACCTGGTACCCGGCCGCCCGCGCCTGGGTGGCGATGGTGACCATGCCGATCGGCAGGACCGGCCGGAAGGACTTCAGCTTGTTGATCGACACGAAGAGGATCTTCACGGCCGGCCCCCGTCGACCTCGGCCAGCGCGGTGACCAGGCCGCGCAGTTGCCGCTCGCTCTGGTGCCAGTGCACGACCAGCCGCAGCAGGCCCAGCCGGCGGGCCACCGAGGCGATCAGGCCGCGCTCCTCCAGGGCGTCGACCAGCTTCTCCGGGCTCGGGTGGCGGACCGTCACCACGGTGAGCTCGGGCCGCGGGGCGACCTCGAAACCGGCCTCGGTGAGCAGCCGCACCAGCAGCGCCCGGCGCTCCCAGAGCCCGGCGACCGAGGCCCGGTAGCCGCTGCGGCCCTCGGCGCGCAGCGCCGCCCAGGTGGCCAGCAGGGCGCCGCCGGGCCGGGTGCCGAGCAGGGCGTGGTGGTCGAGGGTGCCCCGGTAGTGCGAGGAGGTGCGCAGCGCGTCCGGCGCCCCGGGGTCGCGGAAGAGCACGTGGCCCGCGGGGATCGGCGCGCCGCCGTACTTGTGCGGGTCCAGGGTGATGGAGCTGACGCCGTCGACGCCGAAGCCGATCGCCGGCAGGTCGTCGCCCAGCTCGCGGGCGAACGGCGCCAGGAACCCGCCGGTGGCGGCGTCCACGTGCACCGGCACGCCGAGCGCCGAGGCGTGCGCGGCGATCGCCGGTACGTCGTCCACGGCGCCGGACTCGGAGCTGCCGGCGGTGGCCACCACCAGCGCGGTCTCCGGGGTCACCAGCGGCAGCAGCCGCCCGGTGTCGACCCGCAGCCGCTCGTCGGAGGGGACGCGGACGACCTCGACCGCCAGCAGCGCGGCGATCTTGTCGAAGGAGAAGTGCGCGCTGTCGCCCATCAGGACCCGGGCCGGCGCACCGGCCCCGAAGCGGGCCCGGTGGTGCCGGAGCGCGGCGAGCACCGCCAGCAGGTTGGCCTCGGTGCCGCCCGAGGTGGCCACCCCGGCGGCTCCGGGGCCGTCCATCAGGTCGGCCAGCATGGCCGTCACCTCGGCCTCGGCGCGGGGCAGCGAGGGGAAGATCCGGTTGTCGCCCATGTTGGACTGCTGGTGGGCGGCGAACACCTGCTCGGCCACCGGCAGCGGCGTCGAGCAGATCGAGTTGAAGACGGTGCCGTCCCGGTAGTCGTGGTCGTCCGCGCAGAGCCCGGCCAGCTCGGCCAGCACCCGCTCGACGGGGACGCCCCGGTCGGGCAGCCCGTGCGGGCGGGCGCCGGCCGGCTCACCCGGCGGCGGGGACCCGGTGGGGGACGGCGAAGAACTGGGCAGCGTTGCCATGAGCGAGAGCCCTCACGATCTGCTCGGGGACACCATGGAGTCGGAGCCGGTGCACCGTCCTGGCCAGACCCAGCGGGTCGGCCGAGCCGAAGTGCAGGCCGGTGTTGAGCATCAGCCGCTCCGGGCCGAACCGGTCCAGCAGGCCGAGCACCTCGCGGTGCGACTGCTTCTCGCGGACCTGGAACAGCGCGTCCTGGCGCGGGGCGACGGCGATCCCGTACCCGCCGAGCCCGCGCAGCGCCGGGTGCTCGGCCAGCAGGTCGATCCGCTGCTCGTCCAGGTCGAGCAGGGCGATCGTGGCCGGGTCGATGCCGGCCCGTTCCACCGCGCCCGCCAGCGGCGCCAGCATCTCCCGGAAGGCCGGCAGCGCGGGCGGCGACTCGACCAGCACCGGCAGCGCGCGCGCCGACGCCAGCTTCAGCTGCCGCTCCAGCACCTCGACCTCGTCCGGGCCGCCGCCGCGCAGCGACACCTCGCCCAGCGCCCGGACCCTCGGGTGGTCCAGGTACCGCTCCAGCACCTCGATCCCGGCCAGCGCGCCGCGCAGCCCCGCCATGTCGGCCGCGTGCACCGCGAGCGCCACGTGCAGGTCGATCCCGTACGCGGCGGCCCGGGCGGTCTCGGCTCCGGCGAGCCGCTCGAAGCGGGCGGCGAAGGCGCTGCCGGAGTCCCGGGCCTCCAGCGAGGCGGAGCACGGGGCGAGCGCGGTGAGCACCCCGCTGACGGCCATCAGCTCGTAGTCGTCCGCGTTGCGCAGGTCGGTGTGGATGTGGTGGTCGAACAGCGGCGTCAGTCCGGTCCCGTGCAGGGCCCGGGGGGCGAGCGGCGGCGGGGGCGGCGGCGGGCCGGGGCGGTCGGCGGGCACGACGGGCTCAGCCCTGCGCGGCGGCGGCGATCGCGGCGGTCAGCACCTCGCGGCTGCGGCGCAGCGCGTGCTCGTAGCGGTCGGCGTGGTTGTACAGCTCCACGCTGACGTAGCCGTCGTAGCCGCCGCGCCCCAGCACCGAGAAGAAGCCGGCGAAGTCGATGTCGCCGTCCCCGGGGATCTCGTGGTGGTGCACCCGGCCCTTGATGTCCTCGACCTGGATGATCTTCGTGTAGGGCAGGTTCCGCTCCACCGAGGCGAGGTAGTCCTCCTCCACCACGCGGCAGTGGCCGAGGTCCTGGGCGAGCGCGAAGCGGTCCGAGGCCAGCGCGTCGGCCAGCCGGGCGACCCCGTCGTTGCTCTCCAGGAAGAACTCCGGCTCGGGCTCCATCGCCAGCACCGCGGTGCCCGGGCCGTCCAGCACCTGCCGGACGCCCTCGTCCAGCCACTGCCGGGCCTGCTCCTCGGTCACCTCGGGCTTGCGCTTGCCGGTGGCGAAGTTGACGTAGGGGATGCCGAGTTCGTCGGCGATCCGGACCGACCGCAGGACGAGGTCGACGCGGCGGGCCCGGCCCTCGGCGGTGGGGTGGATCAGCGAGGGCTCGAAGCGCTCCTCGCCGAGCAGGTTGTCGGCGCCCGCGGCCAGGCAGCAGGCCGTCAGGCCGGTGCGCTCCAGGGCCTTGCGGATCGGCGCGGCCTCGGCGGGGCCGAAGGCGAACGGGTCCAGGTGGGCCGGGTGGAGCGAGAGTTCGATCCCCTCGTAGCCGGCGTCGGCGACCGCCTCGATCGCCCGCTCCACCGAGATCGTCCGCAGGCCGTTGGCGTTGTAGGCAAGCTTGACCACGACAGTTCTCCTTCTGGCTGGTGACGGTGGTGACGACGGTGACCGGCGGGTCCTGGCCGGCCGGTCGCCGGGTGCTGGTGCGCGACCGCGTCGGCGCGTGCCGCGCCGGGGCTCCGGTGCCCGGGTGGGCCGGTCACTTCTCCGCGGTGGCGTGCACGTGGAAGTCGTGCCAGGTGCGCAGCTCGATCCGCTGGAAGCCGGCGGCGCGCAGCATCTCCTCCAGCTCGTTGAGGGTGAAGCGCAGGTGCACCTCCTCGGGACCGGCGCCGTCGGGCTGGCGGGCGTACCAGGCCTCGATCTCCCGGTTGCGCTCCTTGTCGGCGGTCTTGCGGTAGTCCGCCAGCGCCACCCGCCCGCCGGGGCGCAGCACCCGGTACATCTCGGCGATCGCGGCGGGCGCGTCGTCGGCCAGCTCGTGCAGGACGTAGGTGGAGATCACCAGGTCGGCGGCGGCGTCGGCGACGGGCAGCGGGACCACCGGGCTCACGGTGCGGGTCACCCGGTCGGCCACGCCCTCGCGGGCGGCCCGGCCGGCGAGCACCTCCAGCAGCTCCGGGCTGCCGTCGACGCAGTGCACCGAACCCTCCGGCCCGACCAGCCGGGCGGCGGGCACGGCCGCGTAGCCGGTGCCCGCGCCGACGTCGACCACCTGCTGGCCGGGCGCGGCGCCGACGGAGCGCAGCAGGTCCTGCACCTCGCCGAGCGCCCAGCGCAGCGGGCCGTCGAGCCGGTAGACCGTCTCGGCGATCTCCGGCGAATGCGCGTCGTTCATGGATGACTCCTTCGGGAGGCCGAACGGGCCGTCCGGCCCTGCTGGGCCGGCGGTCGGGGGTGTGCGCGCGGTGCCTGGCGCGTACGGGGCGGTCAGGCCTCGGCGAGGACGCTCTTCAGCAGCGGCTCGGGCACCGGCGTCTCGTGGTCGCCGTCGACGATGTGCACCCGGCCGACCTCGGGCACCAGCACGAACCGCACCGCGCTGCCCGCCCGGCGCTTGTTGTCGCTGAGGATGACCTCGACGATCCGCTCCGGGGTGAACTCCCGGGGCACCGTGGTCGGACTGCCGATCAGGGTGCCCAGCAGGTGCTCCTGGCGCGCCAGCACCTCCGGGGCGGTGATCCCGAGCCGGATGCCCAGCCGGGCCGCGGCGCACATCCCGATGCCGACCGCCTCGCCGTGCAGCAGCGCGCCCCCGGAGAGGAACTCCACGGCGTGCCCCACGGTGTGGCCGTACTCCAGGATGATGCCGGCGCCGCGCTCGCCCGGGTCCTGCGCCAGGATGCCCAGCTTG
Organism: Kitasatospora sp. NPDC001603; assembly: GCF_040298365.1. Taxonomy (NCBI): domain Bacteria; kingdom Bacillati; phylum Actinomycetota; class Actinomycetes; order Kitasatosporales; family Streptomycetaceae; genus Kitasatospora; species Kitasatospora sp. NPDC001603. Next base: position 86,677 of record NZ_JBEPAA010000026.1, on the reverse strand, counting down.
CTGCGGACCACCTCGTGGCAGACCCCGAGCAGGTCGTCCCGGATGCCCGCCACACCGCCGGCCAGCAGGCCCTCCATCCGGTCGACCCACGCGGCGTCGTTGACCAGGCCGTTCTTCAGCGCCTCCACCAGCGCGCTGCGGTGCTGGCGCTCCGGCTCGCTGCGCAGCATCGCCACGTCGGCCCAGATGAACAGCGGCGCGTGGTAGACGCCGAACTGGTTCTTGCCGAGGGCGCCGTTGATCGCCTGCTTGTTGCTGAGGGTGCCGTCGGTGAGGTTCAGCATGGTGGTCGGGATCTCGACGAAGCGCAGGCCCCGGTAGACCATGGCGGCGGCCAGTCCGGCCAGGTTGCTGATCATGCCGCCGCCGAGCGCGCCGACGATCGAGTCCTTGGTGGCCCCGGCGGCCACCAGCCGTTCGCAGAGGTCGGTGAGCTCGGGCCAGCCCTTGACGCCCTCGCCCTCGGCCACGGTGATCAGGTTGACGGCGACGCCGGCCCGGCCGAGCCGGTTGGCGAGGTCCCGGCCGAACAGCTCGTACAGCGGCTGGCTGGTGACCAGGTAGAACTCGTCGAAGGCGTGCCGGCCGAGGTACTCGGGCAGCCGGTCGCCGATGGACTCGCCGAGATAGTACGGGCAGCTTGGGCTGGTCCCGCTGGACAGCTCGATGATGGTTCCGTCGGACACGTCGGTCCTTTCGTGCAGGGTGTCGGAACGGGTGGTGTCGGAACGGGTGGTCCTGGGGTGCGCGCGCCTCGCCCGGGCGGTGCCGGTGCGGGTGGTGCCGTGACCTCGGTCGTGCGCGGGGGTGGTGCCCCCGGTGGTGCGCGCGGCCCCGGGTACGCGGTGGCACGCTCCCGGCGTGCGCGGGCGGTGGTGCGGGGCCCGGCGGAGGGCCCGGTGACGGGTGCCTGTGGTGGGCGCGGGGCGCCGGTGGTCAGCGGTGCGCGAGGTAGCCGTCGAGGTCGAGCAGCCCGTTGCCGCTGACGCAGGCGACGATCACCTCGGCCCGCCCGGTCTCGCGGGCCAGGACGGCCCGGTCCACGGCCGCGCGCAGGGCGTGGCAGGACTCCGGCGCGATCAGCATCCCCTCGGTGGAGAGCACCAGCCGCCCGGTCTCGAAGACGTCCGTCTCCTTGTACGCGACCGCGTCCAGCAGCCCCTCGCCGCGCAGCACGCCGATCAGCGGCGAGCCGCTGTGCTGGCGCAGACCGCCGACGTGGGTCTCCGGCAGCTCGTAGTCCCGGCCGAGGGTGTACGACTTGCCGAGCGGGGTGACGCCCTCCGGGTCGGCGTGGTCGTAGCGCAGCGTGCCCCGGGTCAGCCGGGGGGCGCTCGCGGACTCCGCGCCGAGCAGCAGCAGGTCGTCGCCGCGCTCCGCCTTCTCGGCGAGGTAGGGGCCCATGAAGCCGCCCAGGTTGCTGCCGCCGCCGACGCAGGCCACCAGCGCGTCCGGCCGCTCGCCGAGGGCGGCCAGCTGGGCCTTGGTCTCCTGGCCGATGACGGTCTGGTGGATCAGTACGTGGGCCAGGTTGCTGCCGGAGATGTAGCGGGTCTCCGGGTGCAGCGCGGCGTGGCTGATCGCCTCGCCGATCGCGGTGCCGAGCGAGCCCAGCAGGTGCCGGCCGTCGCGCAGCAGCGCCTTGCCGACCGGCGTCCGCTCGCTGGGGGAGGCGTGCACCTCGGCGCCGAGCATCTCGATCAGCGCCCGGCGGCCGGGCTTCTGGCGGGCCGAGACGCCGGCCCAGTAGATGACGGCCCTGAGGCCGAAGCGGCGGGCGGCCCAGGCCACCGCGTGGCCCCACTGGCCGGCGCCGGTCTCGGTGACCAGCGTGTCGACGCCCTGCTCGGCCGCGTAGTGGGCCTGGGCGATGGCCGAGTTGAGCTTGAAGCTGCCGGTGGGCAGCACGTCCTCGCGCTTGAGGTAGATCCGGGCCGGGGTCTCCAGGTAGCGCTCCAGGGCCCGGGCCCGCAGCAGCGGGGTGGGGCGTCCGATCGACGCCAGCTCCTCGCGCACCCGCTCCGGGATGGCCAGGAAGGGTTCGGTGGCACCGTCCTGGGCGCGGACGGCGTCGAGCCGGATCCGCTGCTGCAGGGCGAGCCGGGAGCCCCAGGCGTCGTGCTCGGCGCCCTCGGGCTCGCGGGGCGGCGGGACGGGGCCGGGCAGGCTGGGGACGAGGTTGAACCAGTGCGACGGGACCTCATGGGGGTCCGCTGCGGCCGGCACCGGCACGGGGGTCCACTGGGCGGCTGGAGTCACGATGCATCCCTCTCGTCATCCGGATGGGGGAACCGCGCACGTCAGTTCTCGCAGCGAAACGACCGGGTGAGAAGCGGTAGGAGCGTTGTTGACCGGCTCAGTCAAGCTTTGGATCGGTTGCCGGGGGAGTACTTGACCGCAACGGTGGAAAAGCGGTCCCGGACCGGCCCGCTCCTGGGCGAAGCCCGGGTCAGGAGCCCGGACCGGCGGCGGGGCGGCGGCCCGGACCGTGCGACCGGACGCGCGGTGACCGTCGTCGCGCCGTCTCGTTCGCCCCTGCGGGGGCTACCGGTCGCCCTGTTCCACCGGCGCCCCGGGCGCCCCGATCCGCAGTCGTACGGGAGTTGTGCACCATGGGTACCACCGGCAAGGCCGAGAACAAGACCGAGCAGAGGGCCGAGAAGAAGACCGCGCAGGCCGGGAAGGCAGAGCAGCCCGGGAAGAAAGCCGAGAAGACCGACCACCGCAAGCTGGGCGGCGAGCTGTACCGCGCGAAGGCCGTCCCGCAACCGCTCGACGTCCCCGAGTTCGCCTTCCTGGCCCTCGACGGGACCGGCGACCCGCAGCAGAGCCCCGAGTTCGGGCCCGCCATCGCCGCGCTGTACGCGGTCTCCTACGCCCTGAAGTTCGCCGTCCGGGCCGACACCGGGACGGACTACGCGGTGATGCCGCTGGAAGGGCTCTGGCACAGCGACGACCCGCACTTCGACGCCGTCTCCGCCGACTCCTACGGCCCCGGCGCCCGGGCCGGCTGGCGGTGGACCCTGCTGATCCGCCAGCCCGTCCCCTACACCGACGCGCAACTCGCCGCCGCGCTCGCCAAGGCGGAGGCCAAGGTGGAGGCCAAGGCGGAAGGGAAGGCGGAGGGGAAGGCCGGGGCCGAGGCGGTCGGCCGGCTGCGCCGGGAGTCCTTCACCGAGGGCCGCTGCGTCCAGGTGCTGCACCAGGGCCCGTACGAGACCGAGCCGCGGACGGTGAAGCTGCTGCACGACTACCTGCACACCGAGGGGCTGCGCGAGGCCGGCCGGCACCACGAGATCTACCTCTCGGACCCGACCAGGACGGCCCCCGAGCGACGCCGTACCATCCTGCGCCAGCCGGTGTCCTGAGGCGTCGGCACACCCGGGTACGGACCCCTGACCTCCCGTGGCCGCCGTGGCGCACCTCCGTGCACCGGCTGCGGCCCGCTGGACAGCCATGGACGCCCCCCCTAGCATCGTGAGAATCCCCGTCAGGGCCAGGTGCCCGTCGGGGCCCGTCTTCGCCCGTCCCCGGGAGCCGCTGTCAGGGCGGCGTCCGTCCACCGGACACACCACGGGGCGAGGTGGATCTGGACGTCTGACCCTGGCGCGCACGGGGGGTGACCGCGCAGGTAGGCATTGAGGTGCGATCGATTGTCATGCCATCGGTCGGTCAGGCGTCGGCTCCAACAGGCCCGGGCTCGGCTCCGGTCGCCCGTCGGACCCCGCCCGAGGGACCCGAGAAGCGGAGGGCTTCAGTCTGCTATGAAGATCGACACGCTGAGCAGCCACGACGAGCGTCTGCGCCGGGCCATCCCCCACATCGTGGCCCAGGTCAGGGACGGTGAGGCCGCCGTCTCGCTGGAGGAGCTGGCGATGGCCACCAACACCTCGCCCGACTACCTGCGCCGGGTCTTCCGGCACCAGGTCGGCGAGCCGATCCACCGCTACGTCCGCAGGCTCCGGCTCTCCCTGGCGGCCTACCGGCTGGTCTACGGGGACCGCACCATCATCGACATCGCGGTCAGCGCCGGCTACAACTCGCACGCGGCCTTCACCCGCGCGTTCCGGTCCGCGTACGGGATATGTCCCACCGACCTGCGCACCAACCCGCAGAACACCGCCTGGCCGACCGCCGGTGCGGCCGGTTCGGACATCCGGCCGGCCGCGATCCCGCAGCGCCGGGTCGCGTTCTACTCCCACCTCGGACCGATCGACAGCGCCGACACCGCCTGGGAGCGGCTGCGCGGCTGGCTCACCACCCACGGCCACTGCCCGGCCCGCTCCAAGGCGTTGGGCGTCTCCTACGACGACCCGGACTTCTTCATCGGCGCCCGGACCCGGCACGACATCTGCGTGCCGGTCTCGGACCGCTTCGACCCGCAGACCCGGGACGGGATGGGCGTCCAAGTCGTTCCGGCTTCAACAGGATTGGCGATGCGTCACGTCGGACCGCCCGAGCTGATCCCGTTCACCTACATGCACCTGGCGGTCAGCGCCGCCACCAAGGGGATGCAGCGCACCGAGCGCCCGCCGCTGCCGTACTACCTGGAGTTCTCCTCGTTCCCCTCGGCGCACCCCGAGCGCCAGGTCGCGGTGGACGTCTACCTGATGCCGCACACCCGCCGGAACTGAGCGCCGCGCACGCCCCGCGGCCCCGGGCGACCGCCCGGGGCCGCGAAGCCGCGCACGTGCCGTCCGTCAGGTGCTGTAGACCCCGACCTCGTGGAGCGAGTAGCCCCAGCTGGTGCCGCGCTGGACCCCGTGGACGCGGACGTACCGGGCCGGGACGCCGGTGAACCGCGCGGTCTCCAGCCCGCCCGCCCCCGTGGTGGTGGACCACACCGACGTCCAGGCGGCCCCGTCGGTGGACACCTCGATGCGGTACGCCTTCCCGTAGGCGCGTTCCCAGTCCAGCGTGACGCGTCCGACCAGGGTGGTGGACCCGAGGTCGAGCCGCAGCCACTGGTCGTCGTTCCAGTCGCTGGCCCAGCGGGTGCCGCCGTCGCCGTCCACGGCCCGGCCGGCCGCGTAGCTGACGAACGGGTTCCATTCGGTGGACGCGGCCGTGGCCGGGGCGCCGGCGGCCAGGTTGGTGCCGGCCCGGTGCTGTTCGGTGCTGCCCCAGGTGGTCAGGTAGGACTCGGCGCCCCGGAACAGGTCGTCCACCACGCCCTGCCCGCCGACCAGCCGGATCTCCTCCAGCCAGTCCGGCACGAGGCCGTAGTGCGCGGCGCCGTCCGTGTTGTAGTCCCAGGTCCGCTCGCCGGTGGTCTGCCGGTCGACGAGCGAGCCGCCGTCGGTGGTGCGGAACGGGTACTGGACCGGGTGCGGGGCGTTCGCGCCGGGCGGCGCGGGCCAGCCGCCGAGGCCGTTCATGTCGGTGCCGTAGCCGTAGCCCACCCCGTACTTGTCGCGCAGCGCGTCGGTGCGCTTCGCCTCCGCGCTGAACGCCTCGGCGCCGTTCATGTACTGGGCGACGAAGCCGCCGAGCTTGTAGACGCGCTCGGTCCAGTCGAGGTCCATCCAGCTGTGCGAGGAGATCACGCCCGGGTAGGACGCGGACTCCAGGATGTCGAAGGCGCGGTCGGCCGCCTTGACGCTCATGTGGTCGACTTCCAGCATCATCTTGCGCTGCATCATCCCGCGCACGGCGTACTCACCGAGGTCGGTGAGGCCGCGGGAGTTGCACTGGGCGCCCGCCGCGTACGCCGGCACGGTCACCCCCGGCGGCAGCAGCTTCTCGGCCTCCGGTGCCGCGGCGAGGCCGATGGGGTTGTCGTGCTGCGGCCCGGCGCACTGCTCGGTGGTCCAGAAGGTGCCGGTGGACAGGAACTGGCCGGCGTTGATCGCCGTGCCGAGGGCGCCCTCGTCGAAGCGGACCCCGCACAGCGCGTTGTCGAACTTGTGGCACAGGAACATGCTGCGCACGCCCAGGCCGTACAGCTCGTCCAGGCCGCGGTCGATGTCGGCCTTGCCGCACTGGGCGACGTCCAGGATCTGCTTGCAGCCGAACGGCTCGGAGGTCTCCACGCCGAGCACGACGGCGAGCTTGCCCTGCGCGACGACCTGGCGGGCCTGCGTGCTGTCGGTGACGATCCGGAACCAGCCCTTGCCCGTTCCGCCGTACATCCGGTCGATGTAGGCCTGCAGGTCGTACGTCTTCTGCGCCTGGAGGCGGATGGAGTCCATCTCGTCGCAGCCGCGGTCCTTGAAGAAGTAGACCGAGCAGATCACCCCGTTGGTGACCAGGTCGTCGACCAGCACCCGCTGGCCGCCGCGCCAGGCCCGCTCGACCCAGGCGTAGTAGTTCTGCTCGTGGGTCAGCGAGTCGTGGGCCGGCCAGTCCTTGAAGGTGGGCCAGCCGACCGGGTCGTGCTTGCCGTCGCCACCCTTGGTGATCATGTCGAAGACCGCCAGCGAGCCGTCGGGGTAGTGCTCGGGACAGTCCTTGAGCGCGTCCGCGATCCCGGCCTCGGAGAACGTCTTCCCGCACAGGAGACGGCCGCCGAAGGCCTCGTTGGACATCAGGTGGTCGTGCGCGTCGACGAAGCCGCGGACCTTGCCCTGGGCGTCGGTCCCGCGGAACGGCTCACCGGTGACGCCGATCTGCGAGTCCGGCGCGGGCCGGGCGACCGGGTTCCACCAGCCCGTCCCGCCCGAGGCTCCCGGCGCGGGGGCCGCGAACAGCAGGGAGAGGAGGGTGAGGAGCGCGGCCAGGGCCGTGACGGTTCTGCGCCTGCGGTGCGGATGAGGGTGGGGCTGTGGGGGTTTCATCGGCCACCATTCGTGTCGTCGATGCAGGGACGACGGGGACGAACGACCCGCCGGCGCGGGGTGTTTGATTGTTCCGCGCCGGGCGACTGTCATGTCCCGCGTACTCGGTGCGATGAGAATCGCCACTGTTGGATTCTTAGTCAATAGCCCTGGACGGATGGTCCGTTGACGTGAAAGGCCGTGTTCGATGCGGTAGTTGACTGTCCGGTATGCGGAGACCGGCCGGGCGGTCCCGGGCCGGCCCGGAGCGCCCCGGGCGGTCCGGGAAACGGGCGGTGCGCGCGTGGGCAAGGGCTGTGCAGGGAGGGAGCACCGCTCGGCCCGAGGGCGTCCTAGCGTTGCCGGTGTTCCGCGCGGAGGCCGGGCCGGCCCCGTGGCCGCCCCCCCGGCCCGGGCGCTCCGGCCCGGGCGCTCCGGGCCGGCCGTGACACCCCTTCCGAAAGGCTCCTCATGCCCACCATCACGCTCTCCGACGGCTCGCAGAAGTTCTACAAGGACTGGGGCACCGGTCGCCCCGTCGTCCTCTCGCACGGCTGGCCGCTGAACGCCGACGCCTGGGACGGCCTCGCCGTCGCCGTCGCCGAGGCCGGCTACCGGGTCGTCGCCCACGACCGGCGCGGGCACGGCCGGTCCGAGCAGACCTGGGACGGCAACCACATGGACCGGTACGCGGACGACCTGGCCGAGCTGATGGAGCGGCTCGACCTCACCGAGGCCGTCCTGGTCGGCCACTCCACCGGCGGCGGCGAGGTCGCCCGCTACCTCGGCCGGCACGGCAGCGACCGGGTGCGCAAGGCCGTCCTGCTCGGCGCCGTGCCGCCGCTGATGCTGCGCACCGAGGACAACCCCGAGGGCACCCCGATCGAGGCCTTCGACGGCATCCGGGCCGGCGTCGCGGCCGACCGCTCGCAGTTCTACTACGACCTCAGCGAGGCCTTCTTCGGCTTCAACCGGCCGGGCGCCGAGGTCTCCGAGGGCAAGCGCCGCGAGTTCTGGCTGCAGGGCATGCAGGCCGGCCTCAAGGGCGCCCTCGACTGCGTCGAGGCGTTCTCGGAGACCGACTTCACCGAGGACCTCAAGAAGATCGACATCCCGGTCCTGGTCGCCCACGGCGACGACGACCAGATCGTGCCGATCGCCGCCTCCGCCGAGAAGAGCGTCGAGCTGCTCTCCCAGGGCGTCCTCAAGGTCTACCCGGGCGCCCCGCACGGCCTGGTCGGGGCCTACGAGGCCGCGTTCACCAAGGACCTGCTGGAGTTCCTCGGCACCTGATCCGACGCCTGATCCGGCGGGGTGGCCCGCCCCGGGCGGCCACCCCACCACCCCCGCGGCCCCCGCACGCCCCGGACCGGCGCATCGGCGCAGGTCCGGGGCGTGCGGGCGTTCCCGGGCGGGCGCGAGCACGGCTGACGGCCGGTGAGCCTTGACCCTGCCCGGCGACCCAGGCCCGCCGGGTGCCGCCCGCCGGTGCGGACGGAACGAACGGCCGACCCCGCCGGGAGGGCCGCCGGCCGGGGGAGCCGTGCCCCAGCGCGCCCGGGCGCCCGGCTCACCAGAACGACAGTCAGATGACCTAGGCACTCATCCGCTCCCTGCCGCAGGCTGGTCGTGCGCGGCTTCGGCCGGGAACGTTGACAGAGAGGGGCAGCCAGGTGAACCTGCGGGTCACAACCGCCGCGGTGCCGGACGGGGAGAAGGCGGGGCACTGGGGCCGGGCGGTCTCGTACGCCCTGGCGCCGGTGGAGGTGGTGCCGCTCGCCGACGGCCCGTTCGACGGCCGGCTGGAGTCGCACCGGCTGGGCAGCCTGCGGGTGTCCACGCTGGAGGCGGACGCCACCCGGCTGTCCCGGACGCCGGGCCTGATCGCGCGCTCGGCCGGGGCGGAGGCCCAGGTGGCGGTGGGCGTCCAGGTGTCCGGCCACGCCGTGCTGACCCAGGACGGCCGCCGGGCCGAGGTCGCGCCCGGCGACCTCGTGCTGTACGACACCGCACGCCCCTACTCGGTCGACTACCCGCAGCGCTTCCGCTCCCACGTGTTCCACCTGCCGCACCGGCTGCTCGGTGTGCCGGAGGCCGACATCCGCCGGGTGACCGGGCGGGGCGTCACCTCGCGGGAGAGCCTCGGGGCGGTCCTGCTGCCCTTCCTCGACACCCTCGCCGACGCCGCGCCCAGCTACCCGTCCGCCGTCGGGGACCTCCTGGCGGGCAGCGTCGCCGACCTGTTCCTCACCCTGGTCGGCGAGCTGGCGGGGCGCCCGGCCGCCGGCCCCGACGAGGCCGGCGCCCACCTCGTCCGGCTGGTCCGCGCCCACATCGACCGCCACCTCGGCGATCCGGGGCTGACCCCGCAGGGCATCGCCGACGCCCACCGCATCTCGGTGCGCTACCTGCACCGGCTCTTCGAGAACGAAGGCGTGACGGTGGGCCGGCTGATCCAGCGGCGCCGGCTGGAGGAGTGCGCCCGGGAGCTCGGCCGGCGCAGCCGCAGCGCGCCGACCGTCTCGGCGGTCGCCCAGCGCTGGGGGTTCGTCAACCCCGCGCACTTCAGCCGGGCCTTCCGGGCCGCGTACGGGACGTCCCCGCGCGAGTGGCGGGCGCGGTGTACGGAGGAGGCGCGCACGGCCGGCTGACCGCCGTGCGCGGAGCGGTGCGCGGGACTGGCTGACCGCCGTGCACGGAGGGGCGGCTTCCGGTGCGCTCCGGGTACGGTTCCGGGCCCGGCCGGTCCCTAAGGTGACGACGTGCCGGCCGGGCGCCCAGGGCCCCGGCCGGCACGCTCTCCGGGCACGGTGGCAGTACCCCCGGCTCGCCGCCGTGCCCGGACCCGCGGCGCCGGCACGCCGCCCGCCGCGGCGCCGGGCGAGCCCACGACCACCCGGGCGGGGCGACGCCCACCCGCGGGAGCCGGTCCGACCCGGCCGCTACGCCAGGAGCAGCACACCAGTGTCCGAGAGCACCACCCCCGAGGCCCCGGGCCCGATCCTGGACGACGGCCTCCAGGACTTCCTGGCCGCCCGCGCCCACGCCCGCCGCGTTCGGACGGCGGCGCCGCCCGGCGGGAGCGCGCCGGAGCCCCTCGACCTCGCCTTCCTGGCCGGGCCCCACCCGTCGGACGGACACCGGGACACCGTCGCCACCCGGCTTGCGCTGCCGACACCGGCCGGTCACGTCCGGATCCAGGTGATCCGCCCGGTCGACGCCGCCCGGCCGACCCCGGTGGTCCTCTTCCTGCACGGCCTCGGCTGGGCGCTGGGCGACGCCGACAGCTACCGCCACCTGCTGCGGGAGTTCGCCGTGGGCGCGGACGCCGCCGTGGTCCTCGTCGACTACGGGCGCCCGCCCGCCGAGCGGTTCCCGGTCGCCGTCGAGCAGTGCTACGCCGTCGCCCGCTGGATCGCCGCGCACGGCCACGAGATCGGGCTGGACGGGAGCCGGATCGCCGCCGCCGGCGACTCCGCGGGCGCCAACCTGGTCGCGGCGCTCACCCTGCTCCTGCGCCGGCGCGGCGGCCCCGAGCTGCTCCACCAGGTGCTGATCTGCCCGGTGACCGACGCGGACTTCGACACCCCCTCCTACCGTGCCTTCGCCGACGGGTACTTCCTCCACCGGGCGGACATGCGCCGGTTCTGGGACGCCTACCTGCCCGACCCGGCCGGCCGGGGGCAGTCCCTGGCGGCCCCGCTGCGCGCCGGACTGGAGGAACTCGCCGGGCTCCCACCGGCGCTGGTGATCACCGCCGAGGCCGACGTGCTGCGGGACGAGGGCGAGGCCTACGCGGCCCGGCTGCGCCGGGCCGGGGTGCCGGTGGTGGCCACCCGCTACCAGGGCGTGGTGCACGGCTTCGTCCTGCTCGACTCGCACTGCCGCACCGACTCGGCCCGCTCCGCCCTCATCCAGGCCGTGGACACCCTCCACCTCGCCCTGCACCGCCACTCCTGGTAGGCCGGCCGCCGCTGGTAGCCGGGCCGGTTCGGGGCAGAACGGGGGCTCGTGCGGCACCGGCGACCGCGCAGTTCCTCCTGCTGTTCTTCCTGGTCACCCGCCGTCCGACCGGCTGGGATGGGAGGGCGGGCCGCGTCGCCCGCGCCCTCCCCTCACCCCGTGCCAGCACCCGGCCGCCCGGGACCACCCCGGCGGCCGTCGCAGGAGTACCGATGCCCGTCCTCGTCCCCGTCCCCGTCCCGTCCGTCCCCGTCCCGTCCGGCCGCGTCCCCTTCGCCGCGAGCATCGCCGGCCACCGGCTCGGCCCGCTGCGGGTCTCCTCGATCGTCGCCGGTCCGTGGCCGGCCGCGCAGGGCCGCAGCGTGGTGCTGTGCGGCCGCGGCGACCACATCACCCTGGTGCTGCCGCGGCACGGCACGGCCGCGCTGCTCCTGGACGGTCACGGGGTGCCCCTGCGGCCGGGCGAGTTCGCCGTCGCCCGGACCGGCCGCCCGGTCGTCCTGGAGGTGTCGGAGGCCTTCTCCGGCACGGCCTTCCACTGGCCCCGGGCAGCGGCCGGAGTGGCCGAGGAGGACCTGCGGGAGCTGTCCGGCACGGCCTTCCGCTCGGACACCGGGACGGCCGCGCTGGTGGCCGCCTACCTGGACCGGCTGGCCCGCCCCGGGGTCGCACCGGAGCCGCAGGTGGCCGCCCGGCTCGCCGGCACGGCAGTGGACCTGCTCACCGTCCTCGCCCACGAGCACCGCCGGCGGGCGGCCGGACCGGTGCCCGAGGAGGTCCTGGCCACGATCGCCCGGACGAAGGAGTACATCCTGCGCCGGCTCCCCGACCCCGGGCTCTCCCCGGAGGGGATCGCGGCCGCCCACCACTTCTCGGTGCGCTACCTGCACAAGCTCTTCCAGTACGAGGGCGTGACCGTGGGCCGCTGGATCCAGCGGCGCCGCCTGGAGATGTGCCGCCGCGACCTGGCCCGCCCGTCGGGCCGCCCCGCCACCGTGGCCGCCGTCGCCGGCCGCTGGGGCTTCGTCAGCACCAGCCACTTCAGCCGCGTCTTCCGCACCACCTACGGCCTCACCCCCCGTGCCTGGCAGTCCACCGCCCACGACCCCGCCACCCACCCGGCCCTCCCGTGCTGAGCCCGGGAGGGGTGGCGGAGTGAGCGGCTCCCCGGCGTCGGCCGGGCGCGGACGCCCGGCCGACGCCTCACCGGTCACGGCCCTGTACGCCGTTCGCCGCGCGGCCGCCGGCGACAGCCCGTACAGCCCCAGCGTGCTGCGCCGGGTGGTGGCCAGGGCCTCGTCGGCCGGGCAAAACCAGGGCGAACGACGGCACGAGGCAGCCCACTTCACCGACCGGGAACAGGAAGTCCTCCGTCTGGTCGCCGCAGGACTCTCCAACAACGACATCGCCGACCGGACGCACATCGGCGTCACGACGGTGAAGACCCACGTGGCGAACCTGATGACCAAGACCGGCAGCCCGAACCGCGTCCGCCTCGCGGTGCCGGCCATCCAACAGGGCCTGGCCGACACCTGACCGCGGCGTCGCCGAGAGCGGCCGGCGCACAGGCGCACAGGCGCGGAGGTCGGGTGCGGAGCAGTCGCAGTCCAGCGTGGTCAGGACGGCGGCTGTCACGGTCCCGGGACTGTCAGTGATGCTCTCTAACCTGCTCCGGTGGACTGGGAAACCGACGAGGAGTTCTACGCATGGGTCGAAACCCTGGGCGACCCCTGCGAAGTGTGCGCGGACACGCTGTGGCGGATCGATGCGGGCCCCCGCGGGAAGACATGTCAGAGGTGCCGCAACGCGATCCGGCAGGCGCGTCGGCACAAGCTGACGCTCGCCCGGGTGAACGCGATCCTGAGAGCACAGGACGATACCTGCCCGCTGTGCCACCGCTTGGGGGGCGACTCGTCGATGGAGGGCCCGTCCTGGTGGCACATCGATCACGACCACCGATGCTGCCCCGGACAGTCGTCGTGCGGGCGGTGTGTGCGGGGGCTCCTGTGCAGGAACTGCAATGTCCGTGGCCTGGCCTGGTACGAAGCGCTCCCGGGTGAGCTTCGGACCTGGGATCACGGCAACAGCTATCTGGCCGATCCTCCGGCACGCAGGGCGGAGGCCGCAGTGCTGTTCGAAGGCGACCTTGAGGGCGTACGTTCCCGCGACGGCTCGTTCGCCGGGTGGCGCTCCGATCGACCACTGCGGACCGCGCACCAGGCCCCGAGCCGGTAGCCGGACACCTGAGGGTCGTCCCGAGACGCTCGGGCAGGAACGAGTCCGGCTCCGTCGGCGCCGCGCCCGGGTCAGCCCTTCGTGGCCGTCAGGGTGGCTTCCAGTTGGGTGGCTTCGGTGAGGCGGGTGGGGTCGGCGGCGGATTCGGCGAAGGTTCTGGCTTCGCGGGCGGCGGTGAGGGCGCGGTCGTGGTGGCCGAGGGTGGCCAGGGCCTGGGCCTGGCCGAGGGCGGCGATGGCCTGGAGGAGGGGGACGGCGACGCGGGCGCCCACGGTGCGGGCTTCGGCGTAGGTGCGCTCGGCCTCCTGGGCGCGGCCGAGGGCGAGCAGGGCGCCGCCCTGCTGGGACAGGGCGTTGGTCCGGGTGAAGTCGCCGATGTGCGCGGCGGGTGCGGTGGCCGGGTCGGCGAGCAGGGCGAGGATGGTGTCGGTGGTGGCCACCGCGTCCGCGTGGCCGCCGGTGCCGGCCTGGGCCGAGGCCAGGGCCAGCAGGGCCTGGGGGCGGCCCTCGCGGTCGCCCGCCGCCGCGAAGAGTTCGGCCGACCGCCGGGCCCGGGGGACGGCGTCGGCGGGCTCGCCCAGCCGGTTGGCGGCCGCCGCCGCGTAGAAGTGCGCCCACGCCTCCTGGGTGACGTCCCCGCCGCGGCGGGCGAGTTCGGCCGCCTGTTCCGCGATGGCGGCCGATTCGCGGGGCTGGTGCGAGCAGTAGTGCACCGCCCAGGCCAGGTAGTTGGCGTGGGTGGCCGCGAGGACGTCGTCACCCAGGGCGTGCGCCGCCGTGCGGGACAGTCCGAAGACGGTGGGCCAGTGGCCCCAGTTGGTCCAGCGGTCGGAGAACCAGTGCATGGACTCCGCGGTCCGGACGACGTCGGTGTGCCGGCCGGCCGCGGCCGCGGCGCGCAGTGCGGCCAGCCAGTTGGCGCTCTCGGCCTCCAGCCAGGCCTGCGCGGCCCGCGCCGAGCCGAAGCCGACGGGTGCCGCCGCGCGGCCGGCCGGCGGCGGTCCGGGCTGGAACCACTGCCCGGCCTCCGCGGCCGCGTCGAGCAGCCAGCGGTACAGCGCCGCCTCGGCGGCGGCGACGTCCTGCGGGGTCTCCTCCTCGTGGAGCCGCTCGCGCGCGTACAGCCGCAGCAGGTCGTGGAAGAGCAGCCGGTCGCCGGCGGTGTGCCCGAGCAGGCCGAGGTCGAGGAGTTCGTCGAGCATCTCCTCGACCGCGTCCGGCCGCAGACCGGTGAGGGCGGCGCCGGCGCCGGTGTCGAAGTCCGGCCCCGGGACGAGCGCGAGCCGGCGGAAGAGGCGTCGCACCGGCTCGGCCAGCTGTTCGTAGGAGAGCCGGAACGCCGAGCGGATGCGCAGGTCCCCGGCGGTCAGGCGGCGCAGCCGGAGGTCCTCGTCCCCGAGCCGTTCGGCGAGGCCGTCGGCGCTCCAGGCGGGTCGGCTGAGCAGCCGGTTCCCGGCGATGCGCAGCGCCAGCGGGAGGTGTCCGCACAGCTCCGCGATCCGCGCCAGCGCCGCCGGGGCGGACCCGCCCGCCGGCTCGTCCTCGCGCTGGGCGAGGATCGCGCCGAGCAGCGCGGTGGCGGCGCCGGCGGGCAGCGGCGCCAGGACGAGCCGGCGGGCGTGTTCGATCCCGGCGAGCGTGCGGCGGCTGGTCACCCAGAGCCGGCCCGCGCCGGGGCCGGGCAGCAGCGCGCGGACCTGGGCCTCGTGGGCGGCGTTGTCCAGGACGACGAGGGCCTCCCGCTCCCGCATCAGCCGGCGGTAGAGCCCTCGGCGCTCGTCGGTCTCGCCGGGCAGGTCGCGTTCGCGGACGCCCAGCGCCCGCAGCAGGCGGCCCAGGGCGTCGTGCGGGGTGACCGGCTCGGCGTCCAGGCCGCGCAGGTCGACGAAGAAGCAGCCGTCGGCGAACCGGTCGGCCAGCCGCGCCCCGGCGTGCACGACGAGCGCGGTCTTGCCCAGTCCGGGCGCGCCGGAGACGATCGAGACCGGTGGACCGGCCGGGGCGCCGGCGGTCCGGGCGAGCCAGTCGGTCTCGGTCTCGCGGCCGGTGAAGTCGGGTACCGCGGGCGGCAGGTCGCAGAGCCCGGTGGCCTCGGCGGCCGGGTGCCGTCGCCGGCCGGCGCGGGCCGCGCCCAGCAGCGTCCCGGTGGCGGCCGGGGCGAGCCCCAGGGCGGTGGCGAGGGCCTGGACGGTGCGGGCCTGGGGGCCGCGGCTGTGGCCGCGCTCCATGTCGCCGATGGCGCGGGCGCTGACGCCCGAACCCTCCGCCAGTTCCTCCAGGGTCAGCCCGGCGGCGTGGCGGTGCGCGCGCAGCAGCGGTCCCAGGGCCGGAACGTCCGGCTGGCTCATCTGACCCCCCGATAGGTGAGGGATCATCGTACCGGCCCACGGCTCTGACCTGCGACGACCCGGTTTCCGGCCGGTGGGGCGCACCCCCGGGTGTCCCGCGGCGCGCCCCACCGCCGGGGCCCGCCCGCGCCCGGGCCCCGCCCGGGCCCCGGGCCCCGGGCCGCCGCCGGCCGAGCGGCGGTCCCGGGGCCCCGGCGGCGCCGGTGGCGTCACCCGGCGGCGGCTCCGGCGCCCTCCGGCAGGAATCCCGCCACCCGGGTGCCCAGCCCGCGCTCGCGTGCCTGCCGGTGGACCAGGCCCGCCAGGGCGAGGTCGAGCGCGCCGAGCCCGAACGGCGAGAAGACGGTGACGCCGTCCTCGGTGCGCCGGTACGGCTCGTCGGCGCGGAGCACGGCGCCGAGCGAGGTGGAGATGAAGTCCCGGTTGCCGACCAGCTCCTCGGCCAGGTGCAGGGACGTCCGCTCCCGGCAGACGTGGTCGGCGTCGTCGACCACGTTGACCGCGCCCAGGATGCTCTCGGCGGTCAGGTCGCGCAGGGACACGTGCAGCACCAGGGTGCCCGGCCGGCAGGCCTCGGTGGTCAGGTGCGGGGTCCCGGCGGTGGTGGCCAGGCAGACCAGCCGGTGGGCGGCCATCGCGTCCTCGGCCGTCTCGGCGACGGCCGTCTTGAGCCCGGGCCAGCGGGCCTCGCAGCGGGCGGCGAAGGCCTCCGCGCGGGACCGGTCGAGGTCGAACACGGTGACGGTGCCGAGGTCCGGCAGGACGGCCCGGAGGTAGTTCAGGATCTCGAAGCCGATCACGCCGCAGCCGATCAGGGTGGCTCCGGTCTCGGGGGTCTCCGAGGTGAGGACGGACGCGGCGAGGGCGGCGCTGGCCGCCGTCCGCCGGGCCGAGATCAGCGAGCCCTCCAGCAGGGCCTCCGGGTGCCCGGTGGCCATGGAGTTGAGGATCACCGCGGCGGAGGCGCGCTCCCGACCGGCGGCGGTGTTGCCGGGGAAGGAGGAGATCCACTTGATGCCCGCCACCGGGACGTCCTCGCCGAGGTAGGCGGGCAGTCCGATGATCCGGTTGCGCGGGTCGTCGGGAAAGCGGAGGAACACCGAGTGCGGCAGGGCTGTGCGGCCCCGGTCGTGCAGGACGTAGGCGCGGCGGACGGCCGCGACGACCTCGCTCTCGGCACCGTCGAGGACCTGCCGGACCTCCCCTGCTCCGAGGATCAGCATGGTGCCACCTTCATCGCGTACTCCTTCTCCTTCCACAGGTGGGACACGTCGCCGAAGTGGCGGGCGACCCATTCGTCGTTGTAGATCGTGTCGAGGTACCGCTCGCCGCGGTCGGGCAGGACGACCGCGCAGCGCGAGCCGGCGGGGATGCGGTCGGCCATCAGGTCGATCGCCGCCACCAGCGCGCCGGACGAGCCGCCGGCCAGGATGGCCTCGCGGCCGGCGAGCCGGCGGCAGCCGACCACGCATTCGAGGTCGGTCACGTGGACGACCTCGTCGGCGAGGCCGTCGCGGTAGAGCGCGGGCCGGACGGCCGCGCCGTGGCCGGGGATCAGCCGGGAGGTCGGGACGCCGCCGAAGATGGCGCTGCCCCTGGCGTCCACCGCGACCACGGTCACCGGCAGGCGCAGTTCGCGGACCTGCTCCGCGCAGCCGCGCAGGGTCCCGCAGGAACTCGTCGCGCAGAACAGGTAGTCGATCCCGCCGGGGACGGCGTCCAGGATCTCGCGCATCGTCCGCCGGTGCGCCTGGGGGTTCAGCGGGTTGGCGTACTGGTTGGGCCAGTAGGCGCCGGGGATGCGGGCGGTCAGCTCGCTGATCCGGCGGATCCGGACCGGCAGGTACTCGCCGGTCACCGGGTCGGTCTCCTGGACCACCTCCACCTCGGCGCCGAGCGCCCGCATGATGGCGATGTTCTGGCGGTTGGTGCGCGGGTCCACCACGCAGATGAACCGGAGCCCGTAGTAGGAGCAGACCTGGGCGAGTCCGATCCCGAGGTTGCCGGAGCTGGATTCGACGACCACGGAGCGGCCGGGCACCAGCGCGCCGGTGCGGATCCGTTCGCGGAGCATCTCCAGCGCCGAGCGGTCCTTCATGCTGCCGCCGGGGTTGAACGCCTCCAGCTTGGCGTAGGTGGTGAAGTGTCGGCCCGGGGCGAGCTTGGCGAGTTCGACCAGCGGGGTGCCGCCGATCGTGCCGAGGACGCCGGCCGGCCGGTCGTCAGGTGCCGGCATGATGGCCTCGCCCCGTCGGATCGGGGCGCGGCCCGAGCATGGTGCGGAACACGCTAGTTCCTCCTGTCAGCACTGGATCGAGGGGTGGTCCGGCCGTCGCCGCCGGGGCCGGGGGTGTGGCCGCGGGGGAGCGCGGGGACCGGGGAGCGGCCGGGGCGAGGGCCGCCGGCGGAGCGGTACGGCGGCGGGGGTGGCGCCGCCGGGTCACGGGTTCGCCGGGCCGGGCACGGTGCGCACCGTGCGGGCGACCGAGGCGGCGACGGCGAGCAGCACCATCCAGCCCGCCAGGGCCACCGCGGCGGTCCGCGCGCCGGCCGAGTCGAGCAGCAGGCCGCCGAGCAGCGAGCCGATCGGCAGGGCCCCGTTGGACAGCGTGCTCATCGCCGCGAGCACCCGGCCGCGCAGCCGGTCGGGGGTGATGCCCAGCTGGTAGCTGCCGAGCGCCACGTTCCACAGCGGCCCGACGAACCACATCGCCGCGTAGGCGGCGGCGAGCGTGAACGGGTCGCGGCTGACGGCGATCACCACCATCAGCACGGCCCAGGCCCAGTTCGCCGCGATCACCAGGGCGCTGAGGCCCAGGCGGCGGGCGAACCAGGGCGCGGCCAGCGAGCCGGCGAGCCCGCCGGCGCCGGCGACCCCGACCATCAGGCCGACCCCGGCCGAGGACGCGCCGACGTCGGTGGCCAGCACGATGGCGACCAGGAACAGCGCCCGGAACATCAGGTTGCTGCCGGCCACCAGCAGGGTGGTGGTGCGCAGGAAGGGGTGCTTCCAGAGCCACCCCAGGCCCTCCCGGACCTGCTCGCGCATGGTGCCGGTGCCGGCGGACCGCTCGGCCTCGAACTCCTTGCGGATGAACAGCAGACCGGTCAGCGAGACCAGGTAGGTCAGCGCGTCGGCGACGAACGGCACGGCCCGGCCGAGCCCGAACAGGATGCCGCCGAGCGGCGTGCCGAGCATCACGGCGCCCCGCCCGCGCGCCTCGTTGCGGGACAGTGCCAGCGACAGCTGGCCCGGTGCCACGACGTTGGGGACGGCCGCGTGCGCGGCGAGGCCGTGGAAGACGGTGAGCGCGCCCTCGGTGAACCCCACCACCAGCACCAGCGGGAGGCTGAGCAGGTCGAGCGCCGCCGCGCCGGCGATGACCGCCGCGCCGAGCGCGCGCAGCGCGTCGCACCAGATCATCAGCCGCCGGCGCGGCCAGCGGTCCACCAGGGCGCCGGCCGGCAGCTGGAGCAGCAGCGCGGGCAGCAGCGCGACGAAGCCGGCGAGCCCGGCGTCGAACGGCGAGCCGGTGAGGGCGAGGACCAGCAGCGGGTAGGCGATGGTGGTCGCGGTCGAGCCGAGCAGGGAGACGGCCGAGCCGCCCCACAGCAGCAGGAAGTCGCGGTTGCGGTGCAGCGGGACCACGGCTTCCGTCCCGGCCGCGTCCGCCGGGCCGGGTGGATCGGCCGCGTCCGCCGGAGCGGGTGGATCGGGCGGGTCCGGCGGCCGGGTCTGCTCGTCCGCCGGAGCCCGCGTGTCGGGGCTGGTCATCTGTCACACACCTCGCGGGGCCGGACCGGCCGCTAGCCGGCCGCCCGCTCCATCTGGCGGCGCAGACTGAGCGGCCGCATGTCGGTCCAGACGGTGCCGATGTGGGTCAGGCAGTCGGCCCTGGTGCCCTCGGTGCCCTCCGCGTACCAGCCGAGCGGGAGGTCCCGGTCGGCGGGCCAGACGGAGTACTGCTCCTCGTCGTTGAGGACGACGCGGTAGGTGCGGTCGTCGGTGTCTTCCTCGGCCACGACTGGCCTCCCTCGGGTGAACTGCCGCGTCACGCACCTCACGTGACCGGTGGCGGCGCCAGCGAGCCTGCCGCACCGGCCCGGTCCGGCTGCAGAGAAGGAGGCGCAGTCACCGCGACGCCAAGCCTGCCGCCGTGACTGCCGGTTGTTCTCTCCGGGGAGCGGCCGCCGGGCGACGACGCTGAGGCGCATGACTGCGAACCCCTCCATACGGCCCGCGCCGGCGGACCGACCCCGGGAGAACGGCGCGGGCTCCGTCCTCCCCCTGACGGTGCCGGCCGACACTCCCGGCATGCCCCTGGCCGAGTACCTCTCGGCCGCCCGACCGTTCGTCCGCGGCCGGCTGCTCGAACACGGCGCGGTCCTGCTGCGCGGGTTCGGCGTCGGCGGGGTGGACGGGTTCGAGGCGGCGGTGCGGGCGGTGTCCGGCTCGCCCCTGGCCTACGCCGAGCGGTCCTCGCCGCGCAGCACCATCAAGGGGCAGGTGTACACCTCGACCGACTACCCGCCGAGCGAGGAGATCTTCCTCCACAACGAGAACTCCTACCAGGCCGACTGGCCGATGACCCTGTTCTTCCACTGCGTCGAGCCGCCGGAGACGCTCGGCGCCACCCCGCTCGCCGACACCCGCCGGGTGTACGAGGCGATCGACCCCGCCGTCCGCGAGGAGTTCGCCGCCCGCGGCTGGATGGTGGTGCGCAACTTCTCGGACGGCTTCGGCGTGCCGTGGCAGCAGGCCTTCAACACCTCCGACCGCGCCGAGGTCGACGCCTACTGCGCCCGCAACGGCGTCGCCACCGAGTGGACCGCCGACGGCCTGCGCACCCGCGCCCGCCGCCGGGCGGTGCACCGCCACCCGGTGACCGGCGAGACGGTCTGGTTCAACCACCTCACCTTCTTCCACGTGACCACGCTCGGCGAGGAGGTGAGTTCGGCGCTGCGCGAGATGTACGACGACTCCCAGCTGCCGACCAACACCTACTACGGCGACGGCCGGCCGGTGCCGGACGAGGTCATCGCGCACCTGCGCGCCTGCTACCGCGCCGAGTGGCGCCGCTTCGACTGGCAGCGGGACGACGTCCTGCTGGTGGACAACATGCTGTCGGCGCACGCCCGCGAGCCGTTCACCGGCCCGCGCCGGATCGCCGTGGCCATGGCCGAGCCGTACTCGGCCGCCGTCAGCCCCGACTCGCTCCTGGAGGCGTCCGATGCCCACCGGTGACAGCGGACTCCCGCTCTCCTACGCCCAGGAGCAGCTGTGGTTCCTGGACCAGCTGCGCTCCGGCGCCTCCACCGAGTACCTGATGTGCGAGGCGTTCCGGATCCGCGGCCCGCTCGACCTGCCGGTGCTGGAGGCCGCGTTCACCGAGGTCGCGGCGCGGCACGAGGTGCTGCGCTCGCGCTACGGCACCGAGGGCGGCACCGGGGTGCAGTACGTCGACGAGCCCGGCCCCGTGCCGCTCGCCGTGCTGGACCTGACCGGGGTGCCGGCGGACGGCCGCGAGGCGCGGGTGCGCGAGCTGCACGCCGCCGAGCTGCGCGCCCCGATCGACCTGCGCGCCCGGGCCCCCTGGCGGCTGACCCTGGCCCGGTTCGCCGAGGACGAGGCCGTCCTGCTGGTGACCGTCCACCACATCGCCTTCGACGGCTGGTCCTGGGGCATCCTGGCGCGCGAGCTGCACGAGCTCTGCGACGCCTTCGCGGCCGGGCGGCCGTCGCCGCTGGAGCCCGTCCCGGTGCAGTACGCCGACTTCGCGCAGTGGCAGCGCGACACCTGGGCCGCCACCCCCGAGCGGGCCGAGCGGCGGCGCGGCTACTGGCGGGAGCGGCTGGCCGGCCTGGAACCGCTGGAGCTGCCCACCGACCGCCGCCGCCCGGCGCAGTGGGACCCGGCCGGCGACAGCGTCCCGTTCACCGTGCCGGCGGAGCTCGCGCAGCGGTTGGCCGCGCTCGGCCGGGACGGCGGCGCGACCCCGTTCATGGTGCACCTGGCCGCGTTCCAGCTGCTGCTCGCCCGCTGGTCCGGCGCCCGCGACGTGGCCGTCGGCGTCTCGGTCTCGGACCGCGACGAGGTGGCCCTGGAGCCGCTGGTCGGCATGTTCCTCAACACGCTGGTGCTGCGGACCGACCTGTCCGGTCGGGGATCCTTCCTCGACCTGCTGGCGCGGGTCCGCGAGACCACCCTGGACGCCTACGAGCACCAGGACGTGCCGTTCGGCTGGGTGGTCGCCGACCTCGCCCCCGAGCGCGACCTCTCCCGCAACCCGGTGTTCCAGGTCGGCTTCGCGCTGCACAACGCCGAGCGCCGCCCGCTGCGGCTGCCCGGGCTCGACGTGAGCAAGGTCGAGGCGGCCACCGAGCACTCCGCGTTCGACCTCTCGCTGCACCTGTCCGAGCTCCCCGACGGCTCGTTCGCGGCCCGGCTGATCTACCCGACCGCGCTCTTCGACCGGGCCCGGATCGAGCGGATGGCGGCGAGCCTGCTGCGGCTGCTGGCGGGCATCGCCGAGCGGCCGGCGGCCCCCGCCCACACGCTGGAGACCGTCCCCGACGCGGAGCTGGCCGACCTCGCCCGCTGGAACCGCACCGAGACCGGGCGCCCGCGGCAGTCGCTGGCCGAACTGTTCTTCGCCCAGGCACTGGCCACCCCGGACGCGGTCGCCGTGGTGTCCGGCGCGCGGCGGACCGACTACGCCGCTCTCGCCGACCGGGTCCGGCGGCTCGCCGGGGTGCTGCGCTCGCGCGGCGTCGGCCGGGAGAGCGCCGTCGGCGTCGCCCTGCACCGCGGTACCGACCTGGTCGCCACCCTGCTCGCGGTGCTGACCGCGGGCGGCGTCTACGTGCCGCTGGCCCCGGAGCAGCCGGCCGAGCGGCTGGCCCACCTGGTCGCCGACGCCGGGGTGGGCCTGCTGGTCACCGAGGAGTCCCTGCTCGGCCAGCTGCCGCCGCACCCGAACACACTCGTCCTCGACCGCGAGGGCGGCGAGGGCGGCGAGGACCCGGCGGGGGCGCCGTCGGCGGACCTCGAACCCGCCGGCGTCACCGGCGCCGAGGCCGCGTACATGATGTACACCTCCGGCTCCACCGGCCGGCCCAAGGGCGTCGTCGTCCCGGAGGCCGCGATCCGCAACCGGGTGCTCTGGTCCGTGGAGCGCTACGGCCTCGGCCCCGGTGACCGGGTGCTGCAGAAGACCACCATCGGCTTCGACGCCGCGGTCTGGGAGTTCCTCTCCCCGCTGGTCTGCGGCGCCACCGTGGTCACCGGCCCGCACGACGCCCACCGCGACCCGGCGGTGATGGCCCGCGCCGTCGCCGAGCACCGCGTCACCGTGCTCCAGGGCGTGCCCTCGATGCTGCGCCTGCTGCTCGACGAACCGGCCCTGGCCGACTGCGACGCGCTGCGCGTGGTCTGCTCGGCGGGCGAGCCGCTGCCCGCCGAACTCTGCGCCCGGCTGCGCCGGATCGTCGACGTCGAGGTGGTCAACACCTACGGCCCCACCGAGTGCGCGATCGACTCCACCGCCTGGCCCTACGACCCGGCCGAGCCCGGCGAGCAGGTGCCGATCGGCCTGCCGCTGCCCAATGTGCGCACCTACGTGGTGGACGCCGAGGACCGTCTGGTGCCGGTCGGCGTGGTCGGCGAACTCTGCGTCGGCGGCATCGGTCTGGCCCGCGGCTACGCCGGCCGCGGCGACCTCACCGCCGACCGGTTCGTCCCGGACCCGTTCGCCGCCGTGCCCGGCGCCCGCCGCTACCGCACCGGCGACCTGGTGCGCCGCCGCGCGGACGGCGCGCTGGAGTACGTCGGACGCGTCGACGACCAGGTCAAGATCGGCGGCGTGCGGATCGAGCCCGGCGAGATCGAGGCGCTGCTGGCGAGCGACCCGTCGGTGGCCGCCGCCGTGGTGGCCGCCCACCGGTCCGGCACCGGCGACACCCGGTTGACCGCCTACGTGGTGGCCGCCGCCGGGGCGCGGATCGAGCCGGACGGGCTGCGCGCCCGGCTGGCCGCCGCGCTGCCGGAGGCCATGGTGCCGTCCGCCGTGGTCGAGCTCGACGAGCTGCCGCTCACGCCCAACGGCAAGGTGGACCGCCGCCGGCTGCCCGCCGCCGAGCAGGAGCGCCCGGCCGCGCGGGCCTGGGAGGCCCCGCGCACCGACGCCGAGCGGACCGTCGCCGCACTGATGGCCGAGGTGCTGGACGTCGAACGGGTCGGCGCGCACGACGACTTCTTCCTGCTCGGCGGCTACTCGCTGCTCGCGATCAAGCTGGTGCTGCGGCTGCGGCGCGCGTTCGGCATCGAGCTGACGGTCGGCGAGCTGTTCCACGCGCCGACCGTCGCCGGGCTGGCCGCCCGGATCGACGGCGCCTCGGCTACCGGCCCCGACACCGCGGCGGACGCCGTCCGCCCCGTCGGCCGGGACCGCCCGCTGCCGCTCTCCTTCGGCCAGCAGCGGATGTGGTTCCTCGACCAGCTGGAGCCCGGGAGCCACGAGTACGTCGTCCCGCTGGCGCTGCGGCTGACCGGCCCGCTCGACACCGCGGCGCTGCGCGGCGCGCTGGACGCGCTCTCCGCCCGGCACGAGGTGCTGCGCACCCGCTACCGCTCCGAGGGCGGCGACCCCGTCCAGGTCGTCGACCCCGCCGGGCCGGTCGACTTCACCCTGACCGACCTGTCGGCCGGGCCGGACGCCGAGGCAGGGGCCCGCGCCCTGGTCGACGAGCTGGCCCGCTCCCCGTTCGACCTGGCCCAGGGCCACCCGCTGCGGGCGACCCTGATCCGCACCGCCCCCGAGGACCACCTGCTCGTCCTCACCCTGCACCACATCGCGTTCGACGCCTGGTCGACCAACGTCTACCTGCGCGAACTCGACCTCGCCTACCGGTCCTTCACCGAGGACGCGCCCGCCCTGCCGGCCCCCGAGCCGGTCCAGTACGCGGACTTCGCCGTCTGGCAGCGCGAGCAGCAGGACGCCGGCCGGCTGGACCACCAGCTCGCCTACTGGCGCGACCGCCTGGGCGGCCTGACGCCGGTCGAGCTGCCCACCGACCGGCTCCGCTCGGCCGTCCGCGACTCGCGCGGCGCCAACGTGGTCGTCGAGGTGGCGCCGGAGGTCGGCCGGGCCGTCACCGAGCTGGCCGGCCGGCACGGCGCGACCCCGTTCATGGTGCTGCTCGCCGTCTTCCAGGTGATGCTGCACCGCTACACCGGCCTCGACGACCTCGCGGTCGGCACCCCCGTCGCCGGGCGGACCCGCCAGGAGACCGAGGACCTCGTCGGGTTCTTCACCAACAACCTGGTGATCCGCAACGACCTGGCCGGCAACCCGGCCTTCCCGGACCTGCTGGACCACGTCCGCGGCTCGGTGCTCGACGCCTTCGCCCACCAGGACGTGCCGTTCGAGCACCTGGTCGACGCGCTGCGCCCGGAGCGGGACCTCTCCCGCAACCCGCTCTTCCAGGTCATGTTCGAGCACCAGCACCTGGCCGGCGTCCCCGCCCGGCTCGGCGCGGCCGCCGTGGAGCCGGTCCGGGCCGGCCTGGAGATCGCCAAGTTCGACCTCACCGTGACCGTCAAGGAACGCGGCGGCCGGATGTACTGCTGGTTCGAGTACGCGACCGCGCTCTTCGACCGGGCGACCGTCGAACGGATGGCCGGCCACTACCTGACCCTGATCGGCAGCGTCACCGCCGCCCCCGGGGCCCGGATCGGCGACCTCGGCATGCTCACCGACGAGGAGCGGCACACCGTCCTCACCCGCTGGGCCGACCCGGCCGGCGGGCGGGCCGCCGAGCTCGACCCGGTCGAGGAGCACGGGCTCTGCGTGCCCGAGCTCTTCGCCCGGCAGGCCCGGCGCACCCCGGACGCGGTCGCCGTGGTCTTCGGCGACCAGCGGCTGAGCTACGCCGAACTCGACGCGCGGGCCGACCGGTTCGCGGCCCGGCTGCGCGCCCTCGGGGTCACCTCGGAGACGGTCGTCGGCTCCCTCCTGGAGCGCGGCGTCGAAGCGGTCGTGGTGCTGCTCGCGGTGCTGAAGGCCGGCGGCTCGTACGTGCCGTTCGACCCGCAGCACCCGGCCGAGCGGCTGGAGTTCATGCTCGCCGACGCCGGCCCGGAACTCGTGGTCACCACCGGGGCCTTCGCCGACCGGGTGACCGGCTCCCACCGGGTGGTGCTCGCCGACGGGAGCGACGACGGGACCCACCCCGACGACGGGACCGCCGCCGGAACCGACAGCGCCGCCGCCGAGGCCGAGCCGGTCCTGATCCGGCCGGAGAACCTCGCCTACGTCATCTACACCTCCGGCTCGACCGGCCGCCCCAAGGGCGTCATGATCGAGCACCGCTCCTACGCCCACCACTGCCGGGTGATCGCCGACCAGTACGGCATCGCCCCCGGCGAGCGGGTGGTCCTGCTCTCCGCGCTCACCTTCGACGTGGCGATGGACCAGATCGCGGCCACCCTGGTCGCGGGCGCCACCATCGTGGTCGCCGACCCGGTGTTCTGGACCCCGGCCGAGCTGCCGGTCCGGCTCGCCGAGCACGGCGTCACCGTCGTCGAGATCACGCCGTCCTACTACCGGGCCGTCCTGGAGTCCCCCGACCTGCACCTGCTGAGCGGGCTCAAGCTGATGAACGTCGGCAGCGACGTGGTCACCGGCCTGGACGCGCGGCGCTGGGCGCAGACCGGCCTGCCCGCCCGCTTCCTGTGCAACTACGGCCCGACCGAGGCCACCGTCACCTGCCTGCTGCACCCCGTCTCCGAGGTGCCGGCGGAGGGCGACGAGGCCTCGGCCCTGCCGCTCGGGCGGCCCGTCCCCGGCACCCGCGCGCACATCCTCGACGCCGACCAGCGGCCCGTCCCGGTCGGCGTCCCCGGCGAGCTGTACCTGGGCGGCGTCCGGCTGGCCCGCGGCTACCACCGCCGCCCGGAGCTGACCGCCGAGCGCTTCGTGCCCGACCCCTTCGGCGGCGAGCCGGGCGGGCGCCTCTACCGGACCGGCGACCTCGCCCGCCACCGGCCGGACGGCACCATCGAGTTCCTCGGCCGGATCGACCAGCAGGTCAAGGTCCGCGGCCTGCGCATCGAACTCGGCGAGATCGAGGCGGCGCTGGCCCGCCACCCCGCCCTCCAGGAGGCGGTGGTGACCGCCCCGGAGACCGCCCCCGGCGAACGCCGGCTGGCCGCCTACCTGGTGGCCCGGCCCGGCAGCCCGATGCCCGACGTGGCCGAACTCCGCGGCCACCTGCGGGCGCTGCTCCCCGAGTACATGATCCCCGCGCTGTGGGTGCCGCTCGACGCGCTCCCGCTGACCGCCAGCAAGAAGGTCGACCGCAAGGCACTGCCCGACGCCTCCGCCGCCCTGGCCGGCGGGGCCCGCGAGCACCTGGCCCCGCGCGACCCCGCCGAGGAGGCGGTCGCCGCGATCTGGGGCGAGGTGCTGGGCGTCGAGCGGATCGGCGTCCAGGACGACTTCTTCGCCCTGGGCGGCCACTCGCTGCTGGCCACCCGGGTCCTGGCCCGGCTCCGCGAGACGTTCGCCGTCGAGCTGCCGCTGCGCCTGCTGTTCGAGGCCACCACGGTGGCCCGGCTCACCGAGGCGGTGACCGACGCCGTCGAGGCCGAGATCACCGCGCTCACCGACGAGGAAGTGGCGGGCCTGCTCGCCGAGGAGGGGCACCGATGACCGACACCACGGACCGCACCCGGCTGCGGCAGGAGCTGCTGCGCCGGCGCCTCGCCGGCCGGGCGGGCACCGCCCCGGCCGAGGGCATCGGCCGGGCACCGCGCGGCGGCCCGCTGCCGCTCTCCTTCGCCCAGCGCCGCCTCTGGATCCTCGACCGGCTCCAGCCCGGCAGCACCGAGTACCTGGTGACGGCCTCGCTGCGGCTGACCGGCCCCCTCGACCGGGCCGCGCTGCGGACCGCGCTCGACGGGATCCAGCACCGCCACGAAGTCCTGCGGACCAGGTACCCGGTGGTCGACGGCGAACCCGTCCAGGTGGTCGACGCGCCGAGCGGCGTGCCGCTCACCGAGGAGGACCTGAGCACCCTGGACCGGGCCGCCGCCGACGCCCGGCTGGCCGCCCTCGCCACCGGCGCCCGCCGTCCGGTGGACCTCGCCGAGGGCCCGGTGCTGTCCGCCGTCCTGGCCCGGCTCGCCCCGCGGGAGCACGTCGTCCTGCTGACCGTCCACCACATCGCCTGCGACGGCTGGTCCGAGGACCTCCTGGTCGGCGAACTCGCCGAGCGCTACGACGACGCCGTCGCCGGGCGCCCGGCCCGCACCCCGGACCTGCCGCTCCAGTACGCCGACTACGCCGTCTGGCAGCGCGAGCGGCTCTCCGACGGGGCGCTGCGGCGCCGCCTCGACCACTGGAACGAGCGGCTGGCCGGCCTGGCGCCGCTGGAGCTGCCCACCGACCGGCCCCGCCCGCCGGTGCGCGACGCGGCCGGCGCCCTGGTGCCGCTGGTCGTCCCGGCCGCGACCGCCGGTCGGCTGACGGCGCTGGCCCGGGACCACGGCGCCACCCCCTTCATGGCCCTGCTGGCCGCCCACGCCGTCCTGCTCGGCCGCTGGAGCGGGCAGCGCGACGTCGCCGTCGGCTCCCCGGTCGCCGGGCGCGACCGCGCCGAGGTGCAGGACGTCGTCGGCCTCTTCCTCAACACCCTGGTGCTCCGGGTCGACCTGGCCGGCCCGCGGACCTTCGCCGAGCTGCTGTCCCAGGTCCGGGAGACCGCCCTGGACGCGTACGGCCACCAGGAGGTGCCGTTCGAGCGCCTGGTCGAGGAGCTGGCGCCCGAGCGCGACCCCGCCCGCACACCGCTGTTCTCCTCCATGCTGCTGTGGCAGGACGCCGCCGGCGCCTCCACGCCCGCGGCCATGGGCGGCCTGACCGTCGAGCGGCTGCCGGTCGGCGAGAGCACCGCCAAGTTCGACCTCACCGTCGGCCTGGCCGCCCAGCCGGACGGCTCGCTCGCGGGCGGCGTCAACTACGCCTCCGCGCTGTTCGACCGGGCGACGGCCGAGCGGTTCGCCGCCCAGTTCGCCCAGCTGCTGGAGCACGCCGTCGCGGCGCCCGACACCCCGCTGGACGAGCTGGAGATCCTCCCCCGGGAGGAGCGCGAGCGCCAGCTGCTCAGCTGGAACGCCACCGGCCGCGGCTACCCCACCGGCACCCTGCCGCTGCTGTTCGAGGCGCAGGTCGCCCGCACCCCGAACGCCACCGCCCTGCGGTTCGAGGGCGCCGAGCTCAGCTACCGCGAGCTGGACGTCCGGGCCAACCAGCTCGCCCACCACCTGCGCCGGCTCGGCGTCGGCCCCGAGTCGGTGGTCGGCGTCTGCCTGCACCGCGGCGCCGACCTGGTGGTCGCGCTGCTCGCGGTGCTCAAGGCCGGCGGCGCGTACCTGCCGCTCGACCCCGACTACCCGGCGGACCGGCTCGCCTTCATGCTGGCCGACTCCGGCGCCCTCGCCGTGGTCACCGACCCGGGGCTCACCCCGCTGGTGACCGGCGGCGCCCCGCACCTGGTGGACATCACCGCCGAACTGCCCGGCGGCTGGGGGCACGACCCGGTCTTCGCGGCGGCGCCCGAGCACCCGGCCTACCTGATCTACACCTCGGGTTCGACCGGCCGCCCCAAGGGCGTGCTGGTCGAGCACCGGGCCATCGTCAACCGGCTGCACTGGATGCAGGAGGCCTACGGGCTCGACGCCGACGACCGGGTGCTGCAGAAGACCCCGTACAGCTTCGACGTCTCGGTCTGGGAGTTCTTCTGGCCGCTGATCACCGGCGCGACCCTGGTCCTGGCCCGCCCCGGCGGCCACCGCGACCCGGCCTACCTCGCCGACCTGATCGGCACCGAGCGGATCACCACCCTGCACTTCGTACCGTCGATGCTGCGGGCCTTCCTCGCCGAGCCGCTGCCGCCGCTGCCCTCGCTGCGCCGCATGGTGTGCAGCGGCGAGGCACTGCCCGCCGAGCTGGTCACCGCCGTGCACGAGCGGATCGGCTGCGAACTGCACAACCTGTACGGGCCCACCGAGGCCGCCGTCGACGTCACCGCGATCCGCTGCGAGCCGGGCCGGCCGGTCACCATCGGCCGCCCGATCTCCAACACCCGCACCTACGTCGTGGACGCCGCGCTGCGCCCGCAGCCGATCGGCGTGCCGGGCGAACTCCTGCTCGGCGGGGTCCAGTTGGCCCGCGGCTACCTGAACCGGGCGGAGCTCACCGCCGACCGCTTCGTGCCCGACCCCTTCGCCACCGAGCCCGGCGGCCGGCTCTACCGCACCGGCGACCTCGCCCGGTACCGGGCGAACGGAGAGATCGAGTACCTCGGCCGGCTCGACCACCAGGTGAAGATCCGCGGCCAGCGGGTCGAACTCGGCGAGATCGAGGCGGTCCTGGCGCAGGCCCCCGGCGTCGCCGCCGCGGCCGTCGCCGTCCACGACGACCAGCTGGTCGGCTACCTGGTCCCGGCCGGGGCCGACGTCGAGGCGGCCCGCGAGCACCTGCGCGGACGGCTGCCGGAGCACATGCGCCCGGTGCACTGGACGACGCTCGAGACGCTGCCCCTGACCCCCAGCGGCAAGACCGACCGCAAGGCGCTGCCCGCGCCCGACCGGACCCGCTCCGAGCTGGTCGGCGCGTTCGTCGCCCCGCGCAGCGCCCTCGAACAGACCCTCGCGGACGCCTTCGCCGCCGCCCTCGGCGTCGACAAGGTCGGCGTGCACGACGGCTTCTTCCAGCTCGGCGGCGACTCGATGCGCGCCATCCGGGCCGTCGGCGCGCTGCGCGACCAGGGGCTCGCCCTCTCCGTCCAGGACGTCTTCGCCCGCCAGACCGTCGCGGAGCTGGCCCCGCTGGCGGCCGACCGGCCGGCCGCCGAGCCGGCCGAGACCGCCCTGGTGGGTCGCTTCGAGCTGCTCGACCCGGCCGACCGCGAGTGCCTCCCCGAGGGCCTGGCCGACGCCTACCCGATGGGCCAGGTCCAGGTCGGCATGGTCTACGAGATGCTGGCCGACCCCGAGCGCAACACCTACCAGAACGCCAGCACCTTCCAGATCGTCGACGACGGCCCGTTCTCCGCCGAGGCGCTGAACGGCGCGGTCCGGCTGCTGATCGAGCGGCACGAGATCCTGCGCACCTCCTTCGACCTCTCCGGGTACTCCGAACCGCTCCAGCTGGTGCACGCGGCGGACGACCTGCACCTGGAGATCGGCGTGGACGACCTGCGCCACCTGCCGGCCGAGGAGCAGCAGGCCGCCGTCCGGCGCTTCCGTGCCGAGGCCCAGCGCACCCCGTTCGACGTCGGACGCGCCCCGCTGCTGCGCTACCACGCCCACCTGGTCGGCGACCGGGAGTGGCTGCTGACCCACGTCGAGTGCCACGCCATCCTGGACGGCTGGAGCCACCACTCCGTCATCGGCGAACTGCGCGCCGCCTACCGGGAGCTGGCCGCCGGCACCGGCGCCCCCGCCGCGGCGCCGCCGGAGGTCCGCTACGCCGACTTCATCCAGCTGGAGAAGCGCGCCCTGGCCTCCCCGGCGGACCGGGAGTTCTGGCGCGGCCGGATCACCGGCCACGACCGGCTGCGGCTGCCCGCCGACACCGCCCCGGCCGAGGCGCACCTGCCCGCCACCGAGGTGCGGCTGCCCTGGGCGGCGCTGGAGCCGAAGCTGCGCCGGCTCGCCGCCGACACCCAGAGCTCGCTCAAGACCGTCCTCTACACCGCCCACCTGAAGGTGCTCGGCCTGCTCAGCGGCCAGCGCCGGTTCCTCGCCGGGGCGGTGACCAACGGCCGGCCCGAACTGCCGGGCGGCGACCGGGTCCGCGGCATGTACCTCAACACGGTGCCGTTCGCCGTGGACCTGCGGGCGCCGAGCTGGCGCGAGCTGGTGCGCTCGGTGTTCGCCGAGGAGCTGGCCCTGTGGCCGCACCGCCGCTACCCGCTGCCCGCGATGCAGCGCGAGTGGGGCGGCGGCGAGCCACTGGTCGAGGTGGTCTTCGCCTACCTGGACTTCCACGTGCTCGACGAGCACCGGTCGGACATCGGCACCGTCACCGACCACAGCCCGAACGAGTTCACCTTCGACGTCTGGACCTTCCCCGGCGAGCTGCGGATGACCTGCCGCCCCGGCTGGGTCGGCCGGGAGCGGCTCGCGGCGATCGGGGAGACCTTCATCGCCGTGCTCACCGCGATGGCCGAGGACGCCGACGCCGACCCGCAGGCCTTCCGGGCCCCCGGCCTGGACCGCCCGGCCGCGACCGCCCCCGCCACCCGCCCGCTGCCCGAGGTCTGCGTGCCCGAGCTGGTCGCGGAGCGCTCCGACCCGGACGCGATCGCCCTGGAGGACGCCGAACGGAGCCTCACCTACCGGGAGGTGGACACCGGCAGCAACCAGCTGGCCCACCTGCTGCGCGGGCTGGGCGTCGGCCCGGAGACGCCGGTCGCGATCTGCCTGGACCGCGGCGTCGAGGCGGTGCTGGCCATGCTCGGCGTGCTCAAGGCCGGCGGCTACTACGTCCCGCTCGACCCCGCCTACCCGGACGCCCGGATCGGCTTCGTGCTGGACGACGTCCGCGCCGACGTGGTGATCTGCCGGCCGGAGGACACCGACCGCCTCGCGCGGATCGCCGACCTGCGCTGCGTCCCGCTGGACGCGGCCTGGACCGGCCTCGCCGTCCTGCCGGAGACCCCGGTCGAGGCGGGCACCCACCCCGACAACCTGGCCTACGTCACCTACACCTCCGGCTCCACCGGCCGGCCCAAGGGCGTCCAGGTCACCCACCGGGCCGTGGTCCGGCTGGTGCACGACCCCAACTACGCCGACCTCGACCCCGGCCAGGTGCTGCTGCTGCACGCGCCGCTCGCCTTCGACGCCTCCACCCTGGAGGTCTGGGGGGCGCTGGGCAACGGTGCCCGCCTGGCGGTCTGCCCGCCCGGGGCGACCACCGCCGCCGAACTGGCCGAGGTGCTCCGCCGGCACCGGGTCACGCTGCTCTGGCTCACCGCCGGCCTGTTCCAGCACATGGTGGAGACCGAGCCGGCCGCGCTGGCCGGGGTGCGGCAGGTGCTGGCCGGCGGCGACGCCCTCTCGCCCGCGCACGTGCGCACCGCCCTCGGCCACGGCGTCGCGCTCACCAACGGCTACGGACCCACCGAGTGCACCACCTTCAGCACGGCGCTGCGCGGGGTGACCGGGGCCGACGCCGACCGGGGGGTGCCGATCGGCGTGCCGATCACCGACACCCGCGTCCTGGTGGTCGACGACCACCTCGACCCGGTGCCGTTCGGCGTGGCCGGTGAACTGCTGGTCGGCGGCCCCGGGCTCGCCCGCGGCTACCTCGGCCGCCCCGACCTCACCGCGGACCGCTTCGTGCCGGACCCGTCCGGCGAGCTCCCCGGCGCCCGCTTCTACCGGACCGGGGACATCGTCCGCCGCGACCCCGACGGGACGCTGTCCTTCGTCGGCCGTCGCGACAACCAGGTGAAGATCCGCGGCCACCGGGTGGAACTCGCCGAGGTGGAGGCCATGATCGGCGGCCTCGCGCCGGTCCGGGCGGCCGCGGCGGCCGTGCACCCCGGACCGGACGGCCAGAAGCGCCTGGTCGGCTACGTCGTCCCGGAGCCCGGGACCGGCCCGCTGGACGTCGCCGTGCTGCGCGAGCAGCTCCGGCGGCGGGTGCCCGACTACCTCGTCCCCGGAGCCTGGGTGGAACTGCCCGCGCTCCCGCTCACCGCCCACGGCAAGATCGACCGCGCCGCGCTCCCGGAGCCCTCCGGGCCCGCGCCGACCGCCGGCTCCGCGGCGCCGCGCACCGCCACCGAGCGGGCCGTCGCCGAGGTCTGGGCCGAGGTGCTCGGCCTCGAACAGGTCGGGGTGGACGACGACTTCTACCTCCTCGGCGGCCACTCGCTGGCGATCCTGCGCATCACCGCCCTGCTGCGCGAACGGCACGGCATCGACCTGACCGTGCGCTCGTTCGTGGCGGACCCGACCGTCGCCGGGCTGGCGGCGGCCGTCGACGCGGCGGCGGCCGGCGAGCCGGTGGAGGCGCTGGTCTGGCTCCGCCGGGAAGGCGGCAGGCCGCCCCTGTTCTGCGTGCACCCCGGCGGCGGCAGCGCCCACTGGTACCGCCCGCTGGTGCCGTACCTCGACCCGGACCAGCCGGTCGCGGCCTTCGCCTGGCCCGGCCTCCAGACCGAGAACGGGCAGCCCGTCCCCTCCACCGAGCAGATGGCCGAGCGCTACCTGGCCGAACTGCGGGCCGCCGCCCCGCAGGGCCCGTACCGGTTGTTCGGCTGGTGCGGCGGCAGCGGCATCGCCAGCGAGCTGGCCCACCGGCTCACCGCCGAGGGCGAGGAGGTCACCTTCCTCCTGCTCGACCCGGGGCTGGACAACCACGAGCGGCCCGAGCTGTGGAAGGAGTACCGGCTGATCGAGAGCTGCGTGGCGAAGCTGAGCGAGCTGGCCGCCGCCCCGGCCGGGCAGGACACCTCGGCGCTCCGCGGGGAGACCCTGGCGTTGCTCGAACACCTGGTGGACGACGTCGACCCCGAGGTCGGGATCGTGCTGCCGGAACACGGCGCCGGCGAGGTCTGGCTGCCCTCCGCCCGGATGTGGCGCGAGGTCATGGAGATGTGCCTGACTTACCGTCACCGCCCCTATCCCGGGCGGCTGCACCTGATCGCCAGCGACGAACTCGCCGACGGCAAGCACGAGGTGGCCTCCGGGCAGGACTTCGGGGAGTACCTGACCCGCTGGCAGGAGCTCACCGGCGACGTCGCCCTCCACCGGATCCCCGGCGACCACTTCGGCGTCATGAAGCCGCCCCACCTCGGCCGCCTGGCCGAGACCATCACCGCGATCCTCGCCGACGGCGGGCCGACCACCGGCTGAGCCGGTGGAGGAGGGGAACCACCGCGAGGGCGGGGGCGCGCACAGCGCCCCCGCCCTCGCGGTTTCGCCGTGTCCGGGCCGGGCCCGGACGGCCTCCGCCCGCTGGCGCGGGGCGGGGTGGGCCGCCGCCGCGGTCGCTCCACCGGGGTGAGGTCCCGCCCCCGTCGCCCGGCCCCGGGCGCCCAGTCCCGGGAGCCCAGTCCCCGGCGCTCCGGGAGCCGGCCCCAGGGGGCCGGGCCGGGTACACCCCGCCCCGGTTCCCGACAGCCCGCGTGGGACGGCCGCGCGGTGCCCCGCGTCGGCCGGGCACACCACCGACCCGGGCCGGGCTCCTGGGGGAGCCCGGCCCGGGTCGGTGGTGCTTGGGTGGTGCGGGTGGGTCAGTCGGTCACCGCGACGAGGCGCAGTTCGGAGGTGTAGCGGCGGCCCTGGTCGTCGGTGAGCCAGGCCTGTTCGGGCGTGGGGAACATCTCGGTGACGGTCAGGCGGGCGTCCGGGTCCTTGCGGGCCAGCCGGCGGGCGGCCTTGGCGAGGATGTTGACGTAGACCGGGCTGTCGAAGTCGACGAAGAACGGCCGCGGTTCGGTGGGGGAGACCACGAAGACGAAGCGGGGCAGCTCGTTCGCGTCCTGCCAGTGCCGGGCCCGGACGAACCGGCGCGGCTCGGTCTTCTCGTCCGCGAAGTCCAGCGTGGAGCCGACGAACCGCCAGGTCTCCCGGGCCACCACCATCTTGTCGATGGTGATCCGGGGGGAGTGGTCGGCCTCCGGCAGCAGCCGGAAGCGGTCCATCACCAGGGTGGTCAGCACGTGCGAGAAGACCTCGACGGCCGGGAACACGGCGCCGTCCGGCAGTACCACGGTCAGCCGGCCGTCCCGCTGCTCCACCACGGCGTCGGCGCTCGGCGCCGTCCGGTCGCGGTGCGGGTCGGCCGTGTTGTCGAGCAGGGCGACCTGGTAGTCCTGCGGGCGGACCAGCGCGTGCCGGATCCGGGCGGAGAGCCGGGCCTTGTGCTCCTTCGGCAGCAGCGGCATCAGCCGCGGCGCCGGGTGGTCGCTGTCGGTCCGGTCGAACAGCTCCCGGCGGTCCGGGTGCTGGTTGACGAACAGCTCGTTGCCGAGCGTGTTCGAGGCCAGGTGCAGCTCGCCGAGGGCGAGTTCGAACTCACCGCGGTCGATCGCCGCGGTGTCCTCCGCCGCGATCATCATGTCCGGGCTGATGTACCGGGCGGCGGTCCAGCCCGCGGCGCCGGCCGGCCCGAAGGCCTCCGCGACCCGGTCGGCGAGGTCGGCGAGGTCGGCGCCCGCGACGTTGACCCGGCGCACGCCCTCCGTGGACGGCAGGATCCGCTGCCAGCGGTGCTCGAACTCGGCCTGCAGCTCGGCGGCGTCGGCCCCCGCCGCGCCGTGCAGCACGGGCATGCAGGCGAACCAGAAGGTGGCGAGGTCCACCGGGCGGTCGGCGTCGGTTTCGGCGCGTAGCTTCCCGTACACCGCGGCGACCCGCTCCGACACCCGGGCGGCCAGCGCGGCGGCGAGCCAGGCGGCGCCGTCCATCAGCAGTTCGAGCGGGGCGAGCGCCTCCAGCACCCGGCTGCCGAGCGTCACGTGGGCCGCACGCCGGCAGTCCTGGTAGACCACCGCGCGACCGGGCGCCGTGGTGCCGCTCTTCTCGCGCTTGGCGGCCGCGTCGGTCACCCGCTGGAAGGTCTGCTCGACCTCGGTGAGGGCGGCCACCAGGCGCTCGGGGTCGTCGGCCGCGGCCCGGACGGCCTCGCCGGCGCGCTCCAGCTCGTCGAGCCGGGCGAGCGCCTCGGCGCGCACGGCGGGCTCGCCGATCCGCTCCAGGGCGGTCCGGAGCCGGCGGTCCGGCCGGATGTCGGCGGGGAGGTCGAGCTGCCAGGTGATCCAGCGCCGCCGGACCAGCTCGTCGAGGAGCGCCGGGACGTCGGTCCCCGGGCCGGTCTCCTGCTGGATGGCGTGGGCGGTGCGGGTGCCGTCGCAGAGCCGCAGCACCCGCAGCGTCTCCGGCTCCACCGGGCGCGGCGGGCGGCCGGGGACGCGTACCGCGTCCTCCTCCAGCCGGACGAAGGGCACCCGGCGGGGCGCCGTCCAGACGCGTACCGCCGGGTCGGCGCCGATCGCGCGGGCCAGCGCGTCCATCGACCAGCTGGACCAGAAGACCTCCGAGGAGGCGATCAGCCCGGTGCCCGGGTCCATGGTGATGCCGGGCCGGTCGGGGTCGAAGGCGCCCCAGCCGACCGGGCCGAAGAAGCCGATGGTGTCGTTCTTGACGCAGAACCGCTGCCAGTAGTGGGCGACCAGTTCCTCGCGCTGGCGCTGCTTGAAGGTCCGGCCCTCGGTCGCGGGCGACCAGTTGAGGAACGGCCGGATCGCCGAGTCCAGCACCCCGCGGTTCTGCCAGGCGACCGCCGCGCGGAACGACCCGGAGGCGGCGATCTCCTGCGCGTTCTCCGCCGCCCGGGCGGCGGCCTGCGTGAACTCCTCCTCGAAGGCCTGCCAGGCGGCCCCGGAGAGCTTGTCCCGGGCGCCGAACTTGTCCGCGGCCGCCGCCAGGCCCTCCGGCGCCAGCCGGAGCACCCCATCGGCCGGGAACCCCGGGCCGCGCACCGCGACCTGGTCCCACAGCCGCCACCGGCCGCTCAGGGAGACGGATTCCTCGTGCATGCCGGTGCCCCCTAGGCCGAGGCGGGAGCGAGGGACAGGTCGTCGACGACGACCTCCGCGAGCTCCGCGGGGGACGGGTAGGTGAAGACCAGGGCTACGGCGATCTCGGCGCCGACCAGCTCCTGGAGCCGGTCGACGATCTGGAAGGCGGCGAGCGAGTCGCCGCCGGCCTCGAAGAAGTCGCTGTCGGTGTCCAGGCTGTCGTCGCCGAGCGTCTCGCGGTAGAAGCCGGCGATCTGCCCGGCGAGTTCGGCGGTGTCGATGGTGGTCATGGTGGGTCCTTCCGAAGGGGTGGGGTGTACGGGGAACGGGAGGGGCGCGGGGCGCTCAGCGCGCCGCGGCGGCGGCCAGCACGGCGGCGGAGTTGCCGCCGGAGACGACGACCGCGGTGCGGCCCGCCGCGCCGGGCCGCAGGGCGCCGGAGCCCAGCGCGCCGGCCAGCGCGGCGGCGCCGCTGGGTTCGGCGGCGATGCCGGCGCGGTGCAGCAGGTCCATGGCGCGCAGCACCGCCGCGTCGTCGACGCCGATCAGGTCGTCGACCCGCCGCCGGACGATCGGGAAGGTCAGCTCACCGGGCCGCTGGCCGCGCAGCCCGTCCGCGACGGTGTCGCTGGGCGGCAGCTCGACCGGTTCGCCGGCGGCCATCGAGCGGGCGTAGCGGCGGGCCCGGTCGGGCTCCACGCCGATGACGCGCACCGGCCTCGGCAGCCGGGCGGCCGCCAGCAGGACGCCGGCCAGCAGGCCGCCGCCGCCGACCGGGACGAAGATCGATTCGAGGTCGGGGGCGTCCCGGAACACCTCCAGGCCGACGGTGCCCTGACCGGCGATCACGAGTCCGTGGTCGGAGGAGGGCACCAGCGCGGCGCCGGTGCGGGCGGCGAGGTCCCTGGCGTGGCGGTCGCGTTCGGCGACGCCGCCGGGCACCCGCAGGACCCGGCCGCCGAGCGCCCGGATCGCCCGCTCCTTGGCCTCGGCGGCGCCGGCGGCCATCACCACGGTGACCCGGACGCCGAGCATCCGGCCCAGGGTGGCCACCGCGATGCCGTGGTTGCCGGAGGAGCCGGCGACCACCTCGTCGGCGCCGAGCGCGAGCATCGCGTTGGCCGCGCCGCGCAGCTTGAACGACCCGCTGTGCTGCAGGTGTTCGGCCTTGACGAGCAGGCCGGGCAGGGTGTCGTGGCGCAGCAGCGGGGTGTGCCGCACGTGCGGGGCGATCCGCTCGGCGGCGGCCAGGACGTCGGCCGGCCCGGGCAGGCCGGTGCCGGTGGCGAGACCGGTCAGCGGGCGGGTGTCGGCGGCCGTCACGCGACGGCCTCCGGCACGGGCGCGCGCAGGGCGCGGCGGTCGGTCTTGCCGCTGTGCGTCACGGGCAGCCGCTCCAGCCGGGTGAAGCGCCGGGGCATCATGTGCGGCGGCAGGGTGAGCGCGAGGTGGGCGCGCAGCCGGGCGTCGGGGGTGGCGGCGAGCGGGCCGGTGACGTGGGCGTCGAGCCAGGTCCGGCCCCGGTCGTCGGTCTCGGCGGTCACCACGGCGCCGGTGACGTCGGGGTGGGTGAGCAGGGCGCCCTCGATCTCGGCCGGGTCGACCCGGTGGCCGCGGATCTTGAGCTGGCGGTCCGCGCGGCCGAGGTAGTCGAGGGTGCCGTCGGGGCCGCGCCGGGCGAGGTCGCCGGTCCGGTACAGCCGGGTGCCGGGCGGGCCGTGCGGGTCGGGCGGGAAGCGGTCGGCCGTCAGGCCGGGCAGTCCGCCGTAGCCGCGGGCCACCCCGGCGCCGCCGATGTGCACCTCGCCGACCTGGCCGCCCGGGACTTCGCGGCCCCGCGGGTCGAGCAGCCGTACGACGGTGCCCTCGATCGGGGTGCCGACGGTGTCGGTGGCGGTGTCCGGGTCGGTCGGCACCTCGTAGCGGGTGGAGGTCATGGTGCACTCGGTGGGCCCGTACTGGTTGACCAGCCGGCCGCCGACCAGGGCGCGGCCGCCGGCGGCGAGGAACGGGCGCAGCGACTCGCCGCTGGAGCAGAGCAGCCGCAGGGAGCGCAGCCGTTCGGCGGCGCGCGGGTGCTGGGAGAGGAAGGTCAGGAAGGACGGGGTGGTGCTGAGGACGGTGTCGACGCCGTACTCGGCGACGGTGTCGGCGAAGGCCTCGGCGCGCAGCAGGCGCGAGCGGTCGACGAGGACGACGCAGCCGCCGGCGGTCAGCGGGGCGAAGGTGTCCCGGATCGAGGCGTCGTAGCCGGGCGGGGCGAGTTGGAGGGTGACGGTGCCGGGGCCGAGGTGGTTGTCGCGGGCGACGGCGCGCAGGTAGGTGCCGAGGCCGTGGTGCTCGATCAGCACCGGGTTGGGCGCTCCGGTCGAGCCGGAGGTGTGGCTGACGTACGCGAGCGAACGCGGGTGCGGGGCGGGGAACGCGGGGGCGGCCGGCGGGTCGGCGGGCAGCCGGTCGAGCAGCAGGGCGGGCGCGCCGACGAGCGGGCCGAGCCGGTCGGCCAGGGCCGCGGTGGTGAGCA
The DNA here is from genome assembly GCF_040298365.1 of Kitasatospora sp. NPDC001603. Classification (NCBI taxonomy): domain Bacteria; kingdom Bacillati; phylum Actinomycetota; class Actinomycetes; order Kitasatosporales; family Streptomycetaceae; genus Kitasatospora; species Kitasatospora sp. NPDC001603. The sequence goes on along the minus strand of NZ_JBEPAA010000026.1, from coordinate 47,252 downwards.
GGTGCGCCGCCGCGCCGCCGGCGGCGAGCGCGGCGAGCCGCCCGTCGGGCAGTTCGGTGTCCAGGGCGAGGAACGCCCCGCCGGTGCGGACGACCGCGGCGATCGCCACCACGGCGTCGGCGCCGGGTGGCAGCGCCACCGCGCAGACCCGTTCCGGCCCGAGGCCGTGGGCGGCCAGGTGGGCGGCCAGCCGGTCGATCCGCTCGGCGAGTTCGCCGTAGCCGACCGGTCCGCCGGGGGTCAGCAGGGCGGGGGCCTGCGGTGCGCGGTCGGCGTGCGCCCGGATGGCGTCGACGAAGGTGGCCCCGGCGGGGGTGCTCATGCCGGTTCCTCCGTCCCGGTGGTCCGGTCGACGGCGACGAGGCGCAGTTCGGAGGTGTAGCGCTGCCCCTGGTCGTCGGTGAGCCAGGCCTGTTCGGGCGTGGGGAGCATCTCGCTGACGGTCAGTCGGGCGTCCGGGTCCTTGCGGGCGAGCCGGCGGGCGGCCTTGGCGAGGATGGTGACGTAGACCGGGCTGTCGAAGTCGACGAAGAACGGCCGGGGCTCGGTGGGGGAGACCACGAAGACGAAGCGGGGCAGCTCGTGGGCGTCCCGCCACTGCCGGGCCCGGACGAACCGCCGGGCCTCGGACTTCTCGTCCGCGAAGTCCAGGGCGGCTCCGGCGAAGCGCCAGGTCTCCCGGGCGACCACGGTGGAGTCGATGGTGATCCGCGGCGAGTGGTCGCCGTCCGAGCGCAGGGTGAAGCGGTCCATCACCCGGTTGGTGAGCGCGTGGCAGAAGACGTCGAGCAGTTCGAACTCGGAGCCGTCGGGCAGCACGGCGGCCAGCCGGTCGTCGCGCTCCTCCACCAGGACGTCGCCGGAGCGCACGGTGCGCGGGCGGTGCGGGTCGGAGGTGTGGTCGGTGAGGGCGACGTAGTGGTCCTGCGGCCGTCCGAGCGCCTGCCGGCTGCGGGCGGACCACTTGAGCGGCAGCTCCTTGGGCAGCATCGGGAGCAGGCGCGGGCCGGGGAAGTCGCGGCTGGTCTCGTCGATCAGCTGCTCGCGGTCCGGGTGCTGGTGGACGAAGAGGGACTGCCCGAGGGTGTTCATCGCGACGTGCAGCTCGCCGATCACGAGCTCGAACTCGCCGCGCCCGACGGCGTCGAGGTCCTCGGCGATGATCATCAGGTCGGGGCTGATGTACCGGCTGAGCGACCAGCCCCGGCCGCCCTCCGGGAACGCCTCGTGGACCTGCTCGGCGATGTCCGCGGCGGCGAGGTGGACCCGCCGGGCGCCGTCCGGCGCGTCGATGATCCGCCGCCAGCGCTCGCGCAGGTCGGCCTGGATCCGGTCGATGTCGGCGATCGACTCCGGGTGCGGGGCGGGCAGGCAGGCGAACCAGAGCGAGCCGAGGTCGACCGGGCCGCCGCCGCCGCGCTCGCGCAGGGCGCGGTAGGCGGTGCGGATGCGCTCGCCGACCGCCTCCGCGTACCGGTTGGTCATCCAGCGGGCGGCGGTCATGCACAGCTCCAGCGGGGCGAGCTGTTCCAGGACGGCGGTGCCCACGGTGGCGGTGGCTGAGCGGCGGGTGTCGGAGTAGACCAGGGCGCGGTTGGGCGCCGTCCGGGCGCCCTTCTCGCGGACCGCCGCGACCTCGGTGATCTCGGCGAAGGCGCCCTCCAGCGCGGCGAGGGCGGCGGTCAGCTCCTCGGGGTCGGTGCCGGCCCGCTGCACCCGGTCGCGGCCCTCTTCGAGGACCGCCAGCCGGGCCAGCGCGGGTTCGCGCACCTCGGCGTCGCCGATGCGGTCGAGCATCGCCCGCAGTTCCCGCTCCGGGTAGGTGCCGGCCGGGACGTCGAGCTTCCACAGCACCAGCCGGCGGGCGACCAGCCACTCCAGCGCGGCGGTGACCTCCGCGGCGGGCAGCGGCCGGCCGAGCTCCCGGCCGGCCAGTTCGGCGATCCCGGCCGGGGTCCGGCGGCCGTCGCAGAGCCGGAAGACGGCGAGCGCGGCCTCGGAGACCGGCAGCGGCGGGCGGCCGGGCACCAGCACGGTGCCCTCGGCGGCCCGGACGAACGGCACCGGGCGCGGCGGCGTCCAGTCGCGGACCCGGGGGTCCCGGTCGATCGCCTTGGCCAGCGCGTCCATCGACCAGCTGGAGAAGTACACCTGGGAGTCGGCGACCAGGCCGGTGCCGGGGTGGACCTCGACGCCGCGCCGGTCGGTGTCGAAGGTGCCCCAGCCGACCGGGCCGAAGAAGCCGATGGTGTCGTTCTTGACGCAGAACCGCTGCCAGTAGTGGGCGACCAGTTCCTCGCGCTGGCGCGGCATGCTGGTGCGGCCCTCGGCGGACGGCGTCCAGTCGAGGAACGACTTGATGCCGGTGCCCAGCACCGCCCGGTTCTGCCAGGCCACCGCGGCCCGGAACGGTCCCGAGGCGGCGATCTCCTGGAGGTCCCGCGCGGTCTGCACGGCGGCCGCGGTGAAGGCCTCCTCGAAGGCCTCCCAGTCGGCCTTCGCCGGTACCTCGCCGGGGGTGAACTTGTCGGCGGCCGTCGCCAGGCCCTCCGGCGCCAGCCGGAGCACCCCGGCGGCGGGGAAGCCCGGCCCGCGGAGTGCGAAGTGCGGCCACAGGCGCCACCCACCGCCGGGCATTCGTATGGTGTCGGACATTGCTGAGCTACCTCCCTGGGAAACGTGCGCCGGGTCGTCCGCCGGTAACCGACCGGCCGTCAGGCCTGTTCGGCCGGGATGCCGCCGAGGCACCACTCCAGGACCGCGCGGGCGCTGTGGTACTTGTTCTCGGCCTGCTGGAACGCGATGCTCGCGGGGCCGTCCAGCACGTCGCCGGTCACCTCGTCGCCGCGGTGCGCCGGCAGGTCGTGCATGAAGACGGCGCCGGGGCAGGCCGCGAGCACGGATGAGTCGACCCGGAACGGCTCGAAGTCGCGCCGCCAGTCGGGGTCGGCCTTGGCCGTGCCGGTGGTCTGCCAGCGCGTGGTGTAGACGACGTCGGCCTCCGGCAGGTCGGCCATGTCGTGCCGCTCCTCGACCAGGGCGCCGGCCTCCTTGGCGAGGGTGCGGGCGCGGTCGAGGTAGGCCGGGTCGAGCCCGTAGCCGGCCGGGGTCCGCAGGTGCAGCTCGGCGCCGGGGAAGCGGGCGAGCGCGAGGGCGAGCGCCGAGGCGGTGTTGTTGCCCTCCCCGGCGTAGAGCACCCGCAGTCCCTCGATCCGCCCGAAGTGGCCGAGCATGGTGGTGAGGTCGGTGAGCGCCTGGGTGGGGTGCTCGGCGGCGCTCATCGCGTTGACGACGGACATCCGCTGCTGGGCGGCGTAGGCGCGGAGTTCCTCGGTGCTGCCGGCGGTGCGCGCCACCAGCACGTCGAGCATCCGGGAGAGCACCTCGGCGGTGTCCTCGGTGGTCTCGCCGGTGTTCTCCTGGAGGTCGTCGGGACCGTAGGTGATCAGCCGGGCGCCGAGCCGCAGCGCGCCGGCGGAGAACGCCGTGCGGGTGCGGGTGGAGGTCTTGCGGAACAGCACGCCGACGACGGCGTCGGAGAGCGGCCGGGCGCTCTCGCACGCGCCGGCGGCGTACTGGGCGCCGCGGTACGCGATCCAGCGCAGCTCGCGGTCGGAGAGGTCGTCCAGGGAGACCAGGTGGCGGCGGGGCGGTCGGGGCATCGGGGGTTCCTCCTCGGGTGCTCGGTGGCTCGGGTGGCGGACCGTCAGTTGGCGCGCAGGGCGTCGTGCAGGACGCCGAGGCCCTCGTCCAGCAGCTCGGGCGCGATGGTCAGCGGGGGCATCACCTTGAGGACCTCGTCGTGCCGGCCGCAGCGCTCGATGATCAGGCCGTGGTCGAAGGCGTACCGCTGGACCCGCTCGGCGCGGTCGGCGCCGCCCGCCGGGGCGGTGTCGATGCCGAGCACCATGCCCCGGCCGCGCAGCACCAGCTCCGGGTCCAGCGCGGCGAGCTCCGTCCGGAACCGGTCGAGCCGGGCCGAGTTCCGCTCCAGTCCGGTCAGGAAGGCGTCCTGCTGCCAGAACTCGCAGGCGGCGGTGGCCGCGACGAAGGCCAGCTGGTTGCCGCGGAAGGTACCGGTGTGCTCGCCGGGCTGCCACAGGTCCAGCTCGCGGCGGAACAGCGTGAGCGAGAGCGGCAGCCCGTAGCCGCTGAGCGACTTGGAGACGGTGACGATGTCCGGCACGATCCCGGCGTCCTCGAAGCCGAAGAAGGTGCCGGTGCGGCCGCAGCCGGACTGGATCTCGTCGAGGATCAGCAGCACGCCGTACTGCTCGGTGACGCCGCGCAGGCGGCGCAGCCACTCCCGGCTCGCCGGGTAGACGCCGCCCTCCATCTGCACCGGCTCGACGACGACCGCCGCCGGCGGCTCGGTGCCCGAGGACGGGTCGGCCCAGAGCCGCTCGATCAGGTCGATCGAGTCGAACGGGCCGAGCGGGCCGTCCTCGAAGGGCACGAAGGTGACGTCGCCGCCGCTCACCGCGCCGGCCCGGCGGGCGCGGCGGCTGCCGGTGACCTCCAGCGAGCCGCGCGACATGCCGTGGTAGGCGCCGGTGAAGGCGGTCAGCCCGGTGCGGCCGGTGGCCCGGCGGGCCAGCTTGAGGGCCGCCTCCACCGCGTCGGTGCCGGTCGGGCCGGTGAACTGCACCTTGAAGTCGAGCCCGCGCGGCTGCAGGACGATCTCGTTGAAGCGGGTGAGGAACTCGCGCTTCGCGACGGTGTGCATGTCCAGGCCGTGCATCACGCCGTCGGCGGCGAGGTAGTCCAGGACGCGCTGCTTGACCGCGTCGTCGTTGTGCCCGTAGTTGAGGCTGCCGGCGCCGCAGAAGAAGTCGATGAAGGCCCGGCCGTCGTCGGTGTGCAGCAGCGCGCCCTTGGCGCGCTCGAACACCACGGGGAAGGTGCGGCAGTACGACCGCACCTCGGATTCGAGCTTCTCGAAGACGGAGGTGTCGGTGGTGGTGGCGGTGGTCATGGGGGTTCCTTGGGGCGAGGAGGGTAAGGAGGGGTCAGCGGCCCGCGGTCGCGCGGTCCCCGCGCGGGCGGGCGGTCAGCCGGGGCAGCGGGCCGTCCGCGGCCGTCCGCGGGTAGCCGTCCAGGGCCGCGGCGAGGGCGGCGACGGTGGGGTGGTCGAAGAGCGCCCGCACCGGCACGTCCACCCCGAGGGCGGCGCGCAGCCGTACGGCCACCCGGGTGGCGAGCAGCGAGTGCCCGCCGAGCCGGAAGAAGTCGTCGTGGGCGCCGATCCCGGTGCTGCCGAGGACCTCCTCCCAGACCGCGGCGACGGCCCGCTCCCGCGCGGTGCGCGGGGCGGCGGAGGCGGCGGCGGCCGTGCGGGGCTCCGGCACCGGCAGCGCGTGCCGGTCGACCTTGCCGCTGACCGCGGTCGGGATGGCGTCCAGCAGCACGAACGCGGCCGGGACGAGGTGGTGCGGCAGCGAGTCGAGCAGGGCGGCGCGCAGCTCCTCGCCGGTGGGCGGCCGTTCGGCGTCCTCCGCGACCAGGTAGGCGGTGAGCTGGCGGCCGCCGGAGCCGTCCGGGGTCGGGTGGACGACGGCGGAGCGCACGCCGTCCAGGGCGAGCAGCGCGGCCTCGATCTCGCCCGGTTCGATCCGGTGGCCGCGGATCTTCACCTGGTGGTCGCTGCGGCCGAGGATCTCCAGCGAGCCGTCCGGGCGCAGCCGGCCGAGGTCGCCGGTGGTGTAGAGCCGGCCGCCGGGGACGGTGGCGTGCGGGTCGGGGAGGAAGGCGCCGGCGGTCTGGCCGGGCCGCCCGCGGTAGCCCCAGGCGAGGCCGTCGCCGCCGATGCAGACCTGCCCGGTGCCGCCCTCGGCCACCGGCTCCAGCCGGTCGTCGAGCACCCGGACGCTGGTGTTGTCCACCGCGGCCCAGGTCAGCACCTGTCCGTCGGCGCCGTGGCGGGCCACGCTGGTCCAGATGGTGGCCTCGGTCGGCCCGTAGAGGTCCCACACCGGGGCGCCGCCGGCGGCGAGCGTCGCGGCCAGCTCGGTGTGCAGCTTCTCGCCGCCGGAGAGCACGGTGAGGCCGGGAGCGGGCAGCCAGCCGGTGTCGGTCAGCATTCGCAGCATCGAGGGGGTGGCCTGGACGACGTGCGGGCGGGCTTCGCCGATCAGGCGGATCAGCCGCTCGGGGTCGCGGGCCTGCTCGGTGTCGGCGAGCACCAGCCGGGCGCCGGTGAGCAGCGGCAGGCAGAGTTCCAGCATCGAGGGGTCGAAGGAGGCGGTGGTCAGTCCGAGGACGGTGGCGTGCGGCGGCAGCTCCAGCCGGGCGGCCATCGACCGGAGGAAGTTGGTCAGCGCCCGGTGCGGGATCTGCACGCCCTTGGGCATGCCGGTCGAGCCGGAGGTGTGGAAGACGTAGGCGAGGTCGTCCTGGCCGGTGGTCCGGTCGAGCCGGTCCGGCCGGGTCACCGGGCCGGCCTGCGGGCCGTCGCCGTCGAGCAGCAGGGTGGTCGCGGCGGTGTCCGCCACCCGGCCGGCCAGCGCGCCGGTGGTGACCACCACGGCCGCCCCGGTGTCCTCGACCAGGTAGCCGATCCGCTTCACCGGGTGCATCGGGTCGAGCGGGACGTAGACGCCGTCCGCCTTGAGGACGGCGAGCAACGCGGTGAGCAGGCCGGTGCCGCGCTCCAGCAGGACGCCGACCCGGACGCCGCGGGCGACGCCGAGGCCGCGCAGCCGGTGCGCCAGGCGGTCGGCCCGGGCGTCGAGTCCGGCGTAGCTCAGCTCGCCGTCCGTGGAGCGGACGGCGACGGCGTCCGGGGTGCTGCGGGCCTGCCGCTCGAAGAGGTCGGTGACGGTGGGGGAGGGCACCTCGCGGGCGGCGCCGAGGCCGAGCGCGAGCCGGCGGCGGCGCTCGCCGGAGGGCAGCGGCGCCAGCCGGGCGGTGGCGAGGGCCAGCGGTTCGTCCGGGGCGGCGAGCACCTCGCGCAGCAGCCCGACGTAGTCCTCGGTGAGGCGGGCCGCCGTCTCGGGGGCGAACAGCGCGGTGGCGTACTGCAGGCGCAGGCCCAGGCTGCCGTCGGGGCGGCCGAGCAGGTCCAGCGCCAGGTCGAACGGCGTCCCGGCGACGGGGGTGGGCACCAGCTCGACGTCCAGGCCGGGCAGCGCGGGCGGTTCGGCCTGGGAGTCGAGGGTCAGGAAGGAGACCTGGAAGAGCGGGTTGCGGCTGAGGTCGCGGTCCGGGGCCAGCTCGGTGACGACGCGTTCGAACGGCGTCTCGGCGTGCGAGAGGTCGGCGAGGGAGCCGCTGCGGACCCGGTCCACCAGCTCGCCGAAGCTGGGCCGGCCCGACAGGTCGGCGCGCAGCACCACGGTGTTGACGAACGGGCCGATGAGGTCCCGGGTGGCGGCCTGGCCCCGGCCGGCGACCGGGGTGCCGACGGCGAAGTCGCTCTGCCCGCTGTACCGGCCCAGCTGCGCCTGGAAGGCGGCCAGCAGCACCATGAACCGGGTGGCGCGCCGGGACCGGGCCAGCCGGTCGGCGCGTGCCACCAGCTCGGCGGGGAGGGTGAACCGGGCCACCGCGGCGGCGCCGTCCCACTCGGCGGGCCGGGCGCGGTCGGTGGGCAGCTCCAGGGGCGGCAGTCCGGCCAGCCGGGAGCCCCAGTAGCCGAGCTGCCGGGCGAGCCGGGGTCCGGTGGTGCGCTCGTGCTGGCGGGCCGCGAAGTCGGCGTACTGGAGCGGGAGGTCCGGCAGGCCGTCGGGGCCGCCGGTGGTCGCCGCGCGGTAGGCGGCCGCCAGCTCGCGGGTGAAGACGTTCCAGGAGGAGAAGTCGAAGGCGATGTGGTGCACCACGACGACCAGCAGGTGGTCGTCGGCCGCGAGCCGGGCCAGGGTGGCCCGCAGCGGCGGCGCGGTGGTCAGCTCGATCGGCCGGTGCAGCACCAGGTCGAGGACGGCGGTGATGCCGGCCTCGCCGGGGGCGGGCGCCTCGACGGTCTCCAGCGGGACCTCGACGGCGGGCGCCACCCGGGCCACCGGCTCGCCGTCGGCGGCCGCGTACCGGGTGCGCAGCACCTCGTGCCGGGCGACCACGGCGGTCAGGGCGGCGGCGAGGGCGGCGGCGTCGACGCCGCCGCGCAGGCGCAGGGCCAGCGGCAGCAGATGATCCGCCGTACCGGGCCGCAGCTGGTCGAGGAACCACAGCCGTTGCTGCGAGAACGATGTCGTCCGGACGTCACCGCGGTCCACCGGCTCACCTCCAAGGGGTAGTCAGAACGTCGCGCGCCCCGGGTGGTCGGGGCACAACCGGAGCTTGCCGGTCGGGTGCGGCGGGGGAGTAGGGAAGGAGCGGCAGCGCGGGGCGCCGCTTTTGCTGCGTCAATGTCTCTGTTCGGCGGCTCCGGCCGCGGCGGGCCGGGGCGGCGCCGGGTCAGATCAGCCCGGTGCGGACGGCGTGGGCCACCGCGTGGGCCCGGTTGCGGACCTGGAGCCGGGCCATCAGGTCGTAGATGACGTTCTTCACGGTGTGCTCGGAGCAGGAGAGTTCGCGGGCGATGGCCGCGTTCCCGTGGCCCTCGGCGACCAGGCCGAGCACGGCGGTCTGCCGGGCCGTCAGCGGGGAGTCGGGAGCGGGCCGGCGCGGGGCGGGCGCGCCGTCCTCCGCCGGGCCGAGCAGGCCGACCAGGACGCCGTAGGGCATCCGGCCCTCGCCGTGCCGGGCGCAGCGGACGGCGGTGAGCAGGCGTTCCGGGGTGGCCTCGGTGGACTGCAGCATGGCCACCGCCCCGGCCCGGACGGCCCGCCGGACCCCGTCGGCCGTGAAGGTGTCGGCGACCAGCAGCAGCGGGCGGCCGTCGGGCTCCGGCCAGCCGTCCAGCGCGGCGCCGGGCGTCGGCCCGGCGGCCACCCGGACGGTGGCCCCGGAGTGGCCGGCCGCGAGTTCGATGCCGGCCCGGCGCAGGTTGGCGGCCACCTTCTCGCGGGCCGGCCCGCCCGCCGGGCCGAGGTGGACGCGCAGGGCGGTGGCGGGCCGCCGCTCGGTCTCGGGCCTGGTGGCGAGGGCGAGGGCGCTCACAGCAGACCCGCCCGCAGGGCGTAGGCCACCGCGTGGGCGCGGTTGCGCAGCCGGAACCGCTGGGTGATGTCGCGGACCACGGTGGTGACGGTCCGTGCGGAGTAGCAGAGCGCCCGGGCGATCTCGTCGGTCTCGTGGCCGTCGGCCACCAGCCGCAGGACGGCGCGCTCCCGTTCGTCCAGGCCCCAGCCGGGGCCGTGGCCGCGGGCACCGGGGTGCGGGTCGAGGTCGGTGCCGTGGTCGAGGAGCCCGTCTATCAGGTCGGGCGGCACCGTGCAGTCGCCGCCGGCCACGGTGAGCACCGTCCGGGCCAGCCGGTCGGCGTTGACCTCGCGCCGGCGCAGCAGGCCGCGGGCCCCGGCGTTGATGGCGTCCGCGGCCTCGGCCGGGGACAGGTCGGCGGCGATCACGACGACGGCGGGCCGGTGCGGTCCGGTGCGCGTCGCGGTCACCAGGTCGAGCTCCTGACGGTCCACCCGGTCGACCAGGACGACGGCGACATCGGCCTTCTCCTCGGGCTGGACCAGGGCGATGTCCGGGTTGCCGGACAGCGCGCTGACGGCGCCGGCTTCCAGCACCGGGTCCAGGGCCACGACACAAAGCGGCAGGGGGTTGCCCATGTGCACTCCTCGGTCAGCGGGGTGAGCCTCTCGGCGAGGAGTCTTCGCTTCCGGTGCGCCCTGCCGCATGGGGCGCGATCACCCGCATTCCCCGCCGCGGGGGGCGCCGGGGCCGGTCCGGACGGCCCCCGTCGCGCGGACGGCGCCGGGCGCCCCGTCCGGATCCGCCGGCGAATCGTCCCGGTCCGTCCGGTACGGGGCGGCGGGCCCGAAGGGTGGGGGCGGCCCGCCGCCGCCCACCGGGGGCGGCGCGCGCCCGTGCGACCGCGGACCCCCGCCCCCGGCCGCACCCGCCGCCGCCCCGCCGCGACCGGGGGCGGCGGGGCGGCGCCGCGGGTGGCCACGGGCCTGCTCCGCCGCAGCTCCGCGCGGTCCCGGCGGCCCCCGGGGCCGACCCGGCGCCCGCCCCCGCGACCCGTCCGACCACCCGGGCGCGCAAAGCTGGGGCACGCCGGGTACGGCGTCTGGGTAGTGCGCGGCGAAATCTACGGGTGGTGCTCCCCTGTACGGAGGGTCGTGCCGCTGGAAGGGTGGCGGACGTGACCACAACCGACACCGCTTCCCGGGCCTCAGGGCCGGCGCCCTCCTGGTGGGCGCCGGCCGCGACGCTGCGCGAACGGCTGTCGGCCCCGCACCCGCCGGTGGCGTCGGCGGCGGGCCCGACGGCCGGGGCACGCACCCGCTCGGCGGTCGAGCAGGCCTGCGAGGCCGCCCGGCTGGCCCGGCTGGGCGTCGACCCGGGGCTGGCCGCGGCGCTCGCCGCCGAGGCGCCGGAGCGCCTGGCCGGCCGGCTGGCCAAGCCGTCGTGGGCGGTCTTCGCGGAGCGGGCCGTCGCCGGCGCGCCGGAGCGCCCCGGGGGCGTGCCGCTCGAAGCGGGCGAGGGGGCGACGGTGTTCGCCCCGCTGCTGCGCCCGCTGGTGGCGGCCGCCACCGCCGAGCTGACCGCGCGGGCGCTGGCGGGCGGCGCCGAGCCGGCCGACCTGGCGGTGTTCGCCCCGGCGTACGCGCGCTGGCTGGCCGAGCGCCTCGCCGGCGAGGCGGCCCGGACACTGGTCGTGGAACTCGCCGCCGCCCGGGACGCGGGCGGCCTGGCCGGCGCCACCGGCGCGGACCGGTTCGCCGACTTCGCGGCCCGCACCGGCACCCGGGCCGGACTGGCCCGGCTGTTCACCCGCTACCCGGTGCTCGCCCGGCTGATGGCCCGGACGTCCCGTCACACCGCCCGCTCCGGCGCGGAGCTGCTGACCCGGCTCGCCGCTGACCGGCCGGCGCTCACCGCGGGGCTGTTCGACGGCCGGGACCAGGGCCCGCTGGCCGCCGTCGAGCTGGGCCGCGGGGACCTCCACCAGCAGGGCCGGTCGGTGGCGGTGCTGCGGTTCGCCGCCGGCGCCACCGCGGTGTACAAGCCCCGGCCGATCGGCCAGCACGCGCTCCTGGACGCCATGACGGACTGGCTGGACGCCAAGGTGCCGGGCCTGGCGCCGCGCACCCCGCGCTGGGTCGGCGGGGACGGCTACGGCTGGCTGGAGTTCATCGAGCACCGGCCCTGCCGCTCGCTGGTCGAGATCGACCGGTTCCACCGCCGCCAGGGCGCCCTGCTCGCCCTCGCCTACACCCTCGAAGGGGTGGACCTGCACTGCGAGAACCTCCTCGCGCACGGCGACCAGCCGGTGCTCGTCGACGTGGAGACGCTGCTGCACCCCGTCCTCGGTGAGGGGAGCACCACCCTGCCGGACCCGGCGGCCGCGGCGCACGCCGCCTCGGTGCACCGCACCTGCCTGCTGCCCCAGCTGCTGGTCGGCGAGCTGGGCGCGGTCGACGTCTCCGCCCTCGGCGCCGCGCCGGGCGGGGAGTTCCCCAACACCCGGATGGTCTGGGAGGACACCGGCACCGACGAGATGCGCCTGGTGCGCCGCGGGGCGCCGTTCACCGGTGCCAAGAACCGGCCGTACGGCGTCGTGCCGGGAGCCGGCAGCGCGGACCGGCTCTCCGCGACGCTGGCCGGGTTCCGCGCCGGGTACGACGCCGTCGTCCGGCACCGGGCCGAACTCGCCGACCCGGCCGGGCTGCTGGCCACCGGGGCGGCGGCCGTCGGCCGCCTTGTGATCCGCCCGACGATGCTCTACGCCACCCTGCTGGCCGAGGCGACCCACCCGCAGCTGCTGGGCGACGGGCTCGACCGCGACGCCCTGTTCGCGGTGCTCTGGGCCGAATCGCAGGGCGACCCGGCCCGGCAGGCCCTGATCGAGCACGAGATCGCCGACCTGTGGGACGGCGACGTCCCGGTCTTCTTCCACCGGCCCGGCGAGCCCGCGGTGTTCGCCTCGGACGGGAGCCCGGTGCCCGGCGTCCTGGACACCTCCGGCCTCGCCACCGCGCGGGCGAAGCTCGACGGCATGAACACCGTCGACCGCCACGACCAGGAGTGGATCATTTCGGCCACGCTGGCCTCCGTCGGCCCGGACGCCACCGGCCCCCGGCACCGGGCGGGCGGGCGCACCCGCCCCTCGCCCGCCGCCGTCCCGGAGCCGTCCGCGCTGCTCGCCGCCGCCTCCGGGATCGCCGACGAGATCGCCGGCCGCTCCGTGAGCGGCCACGGGCGGGTCAACTGGATCGGCCTGGAGGCCGTCGACGAGCACTGGACGGTGCTGCCGATGGGCGCCGGGCTGGCCCAGGGCTACTGCGGGGTGGCGCTGTTCCTGGCCCAGCTCGGCGCGCTGACCGGCTCCGCCCGCCACACCGGTCTGGCCCGGGCGGCGGTCGCCCCGCTGCCCGATCTCGTCGCCGCGGCCGCCGCCGACCCGGAGCTGAGCCTGGCGGTGGGCCCGGGCGGCTTCGAGGGCCTGGGCGGCCTCTGCTACTCCCTCGCCCGGCTGGCCGGCCTGGTCGACGAGGGCCTCGCCGACTGCCTGCCGGCCGCCCTGGACGCGCTGGCCGTGGCAGCGCTCGACGAGGAGGCCCGGCCCGGCGTCTCGGCGGGCCTGGCCGGGGCGCTCGCGGCCCTGCACGCGGTGCACCGCGAGCGCGGGCTGGAGCGGGCCGCCGAGCTCGCGGACCGGATCGCCGAGCGGCTGCTCGGCCTGCCGCCGCCCGGTCCGCTCGGCGCCGCGGCGCCGGACCGGGTCGGCTTCGCCTTCGGGGAGGCCGGGATCGGCTGGGCGCTCACCCGGCACGCCCGGTTCACCGGCGGCCCGCGCGGCGCGCGGTTCGCCGCCGCCGGCCGGGCCCGGCTGACCGCCGCCCTGGCGGCGGACCGGCTCACCGGCGGCTGGTGCTCCGGGACGGCCGGCACCGTGCTGGCGGCGGCCGACGCGGGCCTGTGCGCCGAGCAGCCCGACAGCCCGCTGCGGGACGCCGTGCACCGGCTCACCGGACAGCCGCCGGTGGCGGACCTCAGCCTCTGCCACGGAGAGCTGGGCACCGCGGAGGCGCTGGCGGCGCTCGCCGAGCGCGGCCACCGCGGCGCGCGCGACAGCCTGACCGGCCGGGCCGGAACGGTCCTCGGGCAGCTCCACGACTGGGGACCCCGCTGCGGGACCCCCGGACAGGTGCCGACGCCGGGGCTGCTCACCGGGCTCTCCGGGATCGGCTACGCGCTGCTCCGGCTGGGCTTCGCCGACACCGTGCCCTCCGTCCTGCTGCTGGACGCGGCCCCCGGCCCCCCACCGGCCCCTTCGACCATCTGAAGAGAACCGAAGAGAACCGAAGAGAACCAAAGAGAACCGAAGAGAACCGAAGAGAACCGAAGAGAACCGAAGAGAACCGAAGAGAACCAAACAGGACCGAATAGCACAAGACCACCTGAAACGAAAACAAGACAGCAGAGAACAGCGCCACTTATCACCACGCACCGCTTCCCGAATGGAAAGGAAAGCCCCATGTCCCACTCCCTGTACAACGGTGCTGTCCGCAGCGAGGCCACGAACCAGGCCGCGACCACCCCGGACCCGGCCGGCGAGATCCGCCTGGTCCGCCGGAACGGGGCCTGCGCCCGGACCCGGGCCCTGGCCGGAATGAGCCTCGGCAGCGGCGTGGTCGTGGGCCTCGGCTCCATCACCACCACTGTCTCGGTGCCGTTCTGACCTGCACTCACGTAGGGCCGATCCGAACATGAGCACGACGCTCCGCGGGGAGAGCGACTACTATCCGGGGCTATGCGTGTGCGGGCAGCCCATCTCATCGGCCGTGATGCCGAAGTCGCCGGACTCGGCGAATCACTGCGGGATCTCCGCCGCTCGCGCGGCTGTACCACATTCCTGGTCGGCGAGGGCGGAATCGGTAAGTCGCGACTGGTCGCCGAGCTGATCGGCGAGGCGGTCGACGCAGGAGTCCGCGTCCTGCGGGGCCGGAGCAGCACCATCGGACCGATGGTGCCGCTCCGGCCGCTCACCGAGGCGCTGATGCCGCTCTCACGCGGCGGGGAGACCCCGGACGAAGCGAGCCTCGGCCCCTACCGCCCGGTGCTCGGCCGGCTCATCCCGGACTGGAGCACCGGCACCCCGGACCAGGGATCGACCGTGGTGCTCGCCGAGGCCGTCCTGCGGCTGCTCTCCTCCGCGGGCCGCGACCAGGGCTGCCTGCTGGTCCTGGAGGACCTGCACGACGCCGACACCGAGACGCTGGCCGTCGTCGAGTACCTCGTCGACAACCTCGAACAGCAGCCGGTCATGCTGGTGGCGACCGTCCGGTCGGAACCGGGCGAAGCACTCCTGCTCGCCGAGTCGGCCGGGCGCCGCCGCAGCGGAACGGTCTTCCGACTGGCGCCGCTGGACGACGACGAGGTGAACCGCCTGATCGCCTCCTGCCTGGACACCGAGCCGGGCCTGGTGCCCGCCGAAGTGCTGACGCAGATCCGGGAGGACAGCGCCGGCATCCCGTTCCTGGTCGAGGAACTCCTCCAGGGCGCCGTCACCGGCGGCGCGCTGGTCCGCGAGAACACCGCCTGGCGGGTGGCCGGGAACCTGCGCCGCAACGTGCCGAGGGCGCTCCTCGAAGGCGCCATCCACCGCATCGACGAACTCGGCCCGCAGGGGCAGACCCTGCTCTCCGCCGCCGCCGTGCTCGGCCGGCGCTTCCCCCTGTCGGTGCTCCAGCTGATGACCGGTGCCGACGACCGCAGCCTGCTCAGCCACCTGCACGCCGGCGTCACCGCCCGGCTGGTCGCGGCCGACGAGCCCGCCCCCGACTGGTACGCCTTCCAGCACCCGCTGACCGCCGAGGCGCTGCTCGCCCAGCTCACCCCGACCGCCCGGGCCGCCCTGTCCCACCAGGCCGCCGACGCGATCGAGGCCCTCCACCCCGACCTCCAGGGCGACTGGTGCCCGCTGGCCGCGACCCTGCGCGCCGACGCCGGCGACCCCGTCCGGGCCGGCCGGCTGTTCACCGAGGCCGGCCGCCGCGCCCTCGCCAACGGCACGGTCGGCTCCGCGGTCACCCTGCTCGACCGGGCCGAGACCCTGCTGGCCGGGGGCACCGACTCGGCCGCCCGCGCCGAGGCCCTGGAGGCCCTGCTGCCCGCCCTCGCCGAGACCGGCGAGCTGACCCGCGCGCTCAGCCTCGCGAGCAGCCTGCGGGAGCTGGTCGGCGCCGGTCTGGGCGCGCCCCGGCTGGCGGCCCTGCACACCCGGCTCGCACAGGTGGCCTACATGGCGGGCCGCTGGGCCGACGGCAACAACCAGATCGAGCGGGCCCGCGCCCTGCTCGGACCGGACCCGGACGAGGCGCACACCGCGCTGACCGACGTGGTGGAGGCCTACCTGTGCCTCGACACCCCCGGCCAGGACCGCACCCAGCGGGCCGAACGGCTGGCCCGCGCCGCGATCGCCACCGCCGAGAAGCACGACCAGCCGCTGGTCGCCTGCCAGGCCTGGGAGCTGCTGGGCGTCGTCGCCCGCGAGCGCGATCCGGCCGAGGCGGTCACCTACCTGGAACGGGCCATGAACACCGCCGAGCGGCACAGCCTGCCGCTCCAGCGGATGTACGCGCTCACCCGGCTCGGCGGCAGCCGCTGGCTGGCCGACGGCGGCACCGCCACCCTGGACGAGGCCCGGACCGAGGCCCGCCGCCTGGGCGCCGTCACCGTCGTCTACACCCTCGACGGCATCCTCGCCCTGCACGACGTGCTCTGCGGCCGGTTCGCCGAGGCCCGGGTGCTGGGCGACGAGGCGCTGACCATGGCGGCCCGGCTGCGGCTGACCCCGGTCGCCCGCTACCTGCTGATGACCCGCTCCGTCCTGGCGGCCCATCAGGGCGACCGGGCCGCCATGGAGGAGTCGCTCACCGAGTTCGGCCGCTGGGGCGGCAGCGGCTCGCCCGAGGAGCCGCTCGCCCTCGGGCTGGCCCGGGTGTTCTGCGCCCTCCTGGAGGAGGACCGGGACCGGGCCGCCCGGGACATGGCCGGCCTCCAGGCCCTGGAGGCCGAGAACCCGAGCACCTTCCACCTCGGCGGCCGGCACGGCCTCGGCCTGCTGCTCGACCTGCTGGACGGCCGCCTCGACCGCGGCCGCCTCGACCGGGTGGCTGCCAGCTCGGCCGGCCGGATGCGGTGGAACCGGCACTTCGTCCTGCTCGCCGACGCCGTGCTGCTCGGCCGCGAGGGCGATCCCGAGGCGGCCGGCCGGGCCGCCCAGCTCGCCCAGGAGGTCGGTGCGCCCTACCCCACCGCCCGCCACCTCGGACAGCGGCTGATCGCCGAGGAGGCGCACGCCCTGGGCTGGGGCGACCCGGAGGGATGGCTCCGGGAGGCCGAGCACCACTTCCGGGAGACCTCCGCCACCGCCGTCGTCGGCGCCTGCCGGACGCTGCTCCGGGCCATCGGCGCGCCCGTCCGCCAGCACCGCACCGGCAGCAACCGGATCCCGGCGCAGCTGCGGCTCAAGGGCATGACGGTCCGTGAGTACGAGATCTTCCAGCTGCTGGCCGACCGGCTCAGCAACAAGGACATCGCCGCCCGGCTCTACATCTCGCCGCGCACCGTCGAGAAGCACGTCGCCAGTCTGATCGCCAAGACCGGGCTGCCGAACCGGTCCGAGCTCTGCGCGCTGGCGGCGCAGCAGTCCTGAGGGCGGTCGGGGGCGGGGGCGCGGTCGGGGCCGGCGGGGGCGCGGGGCGGGGCCCGGTGCGCGTTGCGCAAGTGGTCGGTTGCTGCCGCCCGGAACCGGCGTCCGGGGCGGTTTCCGGCCGGGCCCGGCCGGGCGGAAGCGGCCGGACCGGGCGGAACGGGCCGGTTCATGCCGGTGCAGGTTTCGGCCACCGGCCGGCCCGGGACAACGGCCCGTCGGGCGCCGCACACTGGCTGCGCGGCGCCTCACCGGGACCGGCCGGCCGAGGTCCCGCGGCGCCCGCCCCACGACGGCATCCAGGAAGGGACCGACCCCCGATGACGAAACCCGCCGCCTGGCCGGAGCGGAACCTCTGGACGGACTCCGCGCAGGCGCGGGCCGACGCCTACCTCGACCACGCCCGGAGCATCCGCGGCGAGGTCCGGTTCGACCTGGTCACCCGCGCGCTGGCCCGGCACCTGCCGCGGCGCCCCTGCCGGGTGGTCGACATCGGCGGCGGCTTCGGCCGGCAGGCGGTCCTCCTGGCGCGGGCCGGGCACGAGGTGACCGTGGTGGACAACGACGAGACCCTGCTGCGGGCCGCCGCCGACCTGGTCGCCGCGGAGCCCCCCGAGGTCGGCCGGCGGGTGACCCTGGTCCAGGGGCTGGGCGAAGCGGCGCCCGACCTGGTCGGGACGGGCTTCGACCTGGTCTGCTGCCACAGCGTCCTGCTCTACCTCACCGACCCGGGCCCGATGCTGGACGCGCTGGTCCGGCTGGCCGCGCCCGGCGGCCTGCTCTCGCTGCTCACCGTGAACCGCGACTCCCAGGCGATGCGCGACGGGCTCCAGGGCGACTGGCGGGGCGCGCTGGCGACCCTGCTGGAGTCCGGCGAGCGGGGCGGGCAGTACCTGCCGACCCGGCCGGACACCCCGCAGGACCTCGGCCGGCGGCTGGCCGGGCTCGGCGCTCCGGCGGTGGAGTGGTTCGGCGTGCGGGTCTTCTCCGACCACCGCCGTGACGAGCCGTCACCGGAGGAGTTCGCGGACCTCTGCGAGCTGGAGTGGCAGGCCGGACTGCGCGATCCCTACCGCGGGTTCGCCCGGCTCTTCCATCTGGTGGCCCGGCGCGGCGCCGCGCCCCGGTAGCCGTACCGGCCGGCGGTCGGGCGGGGGACCGAAGCGCGCAGGGCTGGAAGCACGCGGGGACCGCACCGCGCGGAGGCCGGAAACGCGGTGGTGACCACCGCCGGCCGGGACCGGCGGCCGAGGGTGGTACGACAGGGCGCCGGGCGCGTGGCCGTGCGCCGGTGCCGGAGTGAGTGCGCCGGAGCCCGTGCCGGTGCGCCGCGGCCCGGCCGGAACCTGCCACCGGGCGTTCGGGCCCGCCACCGGCCCGCCCCGGGCCCGGCCGAGGACCGCCCCCGGAGCGCCGCTGACCCGCGACGATGCCGGACGGGCCGCCGGGCCGGGCCGTCCCGGGGCGGGCGCGGCGGGGGGCGCACCGGCCGCCGGCGCCGCCGCCGTCGGCCTGCTGTCGCAGGCTCACTTGTGGGTGGCCACGTCAAGTGCCAGTCTGTGAAAGTCAATTGCCGGACTCAGTGCGTGCACGTCGAGAGCAGGGGTTGTGCGCCGACGTCAGCCGCCGGACCGAGTCAGGGCATGTCCGGAATTCGCGCCCCGCCGGGACGGTCGACCCGCGTCCCGGCGGGACGGTCGGACGAGCCCTGGAGGGAGTGGTCAATGTTCGAAGGGCTTGGGCTGAGCAGCCTCGCCGAGTCCGTGTACCTCGCGATGCTCCAGCACCCGGACGAGAGCCTCGACGTCCTCGCCCGCCGGCTCGACGTGGACCACGCCCAGATCCGGGTCGCGCTCGACGAGCTCACCGGCATCTCGCTGCTCCAGGTGTTCCCGGGCCGGCCCGGGCCAAGAGCCGTCCGGCCGGAGATCGGACTCTCGGCGCTGGTGGCCCGTCAGCAGGCCGAGATGGCCCGCCGGCACCAGCAGATCGAGGAGGGGACGGCCGCGCTGTCCACCCTGCTGGCCGAGCGCGCGGAGAGCCGCCCGGCCGAGACCGAGCCGGGCATCGAGCGGCTGTCCGGCATCGAGGCGATCCGCGACCGGCTGAGCGAGCTCGCGCGCAGCTGCGAGTGGGAGGCCAGCTCCTTCATGCCGGGCGGCGCCCAGTCGGAGGAGAACATCAACGCCAGCCGGGCGCTGGACGCCGAGGCGATCGACCGCGGGGTGCGGTTGCGCACGGTCTACCAGGACAGTGTCCGCAACCACCGGCCGACGCTGGAGTACGCCCAGTGGCTCAGCGGGCTCGGCAGCGAGGTGCGCACCACCGCGTCGCTGCCCCTGCGGATGCTGATCGTCGACCGGCGGGTGGCCGTGGTGCCGCTCGACACGGCCGACGAGCAGGGCACCGCGGCGGTCGTGATCTCCAGCGTCGGGATCATCACGGCCCTCACCGCGCTGTTCAACTCGGTCTGGCGGTCCGCGACCGTGCTCGGCGCCGCGCGCCGGCGCGACGACGTCGGGCTCTCCGGCCAGGAGCGCCAGGTGCTCAGGCTGCTGGCCGCGGGGCTGACCGACGAGGCGATCGCCCGGCAGCTGGGCGTCTCGGTCCGCACGGCCCGCCGGGTCGCCTCGGACCTGCACACCAGGCTCGGTGCGCGCAGCAGGTTCCAGGCCGGCGCCCAGGCCGTCTCGCGGGCCTGGATCACCCCGGACGACCTGGAGTAACGCGGTCCCCGGCGGCCTCAGGGCCCCACCTCGGTGGAGCGGACGGCCCAGCTCGGGCAGGTTCCGGCGCCGGCCATGGTCCGGCAGCAGAGCTGCTCGGCCACCCGCGCCGCGTCCAGCAGGTCGCGGGCCTGCACATAGAGGTTGAACACCACGAAGCCCTCGTGCACGTCGATCCGCGCGTGCTGGAGGCAGTCGGTACCGGCCCTGCTGCACAGCAGGTGCCGGTGCAGCTCGCGCGCGGACTGCGGCGCGGCGCCCGGGGTGTCAACCGTGGTCTTGGTCAAGTACATGGGTGGACCCGCTCCCGGCCGGGGCGTGCGGTCCGGTCCGGGGGGCTCGGGCGCCGTCGCGCCCCGGACCCCTTCCGGCCGGCTGGTCAGACCTCACGCGTCGCGTTCTCACGCCGACCCCTTCACGTACGTCGTTGCGAGCCGGTCCCGGGCCGGTTCCGCCGCGCGGTCACCGCGGCTCCGAGGAACCGGAACCGCGGTGGGTGGGCGGCCGGACCGGTACCGGGGGCCGGAGTTCAGGGCCCGGCCCCCGGAGCCGGCCCCCGGGCGGGGGCCGGCTCCCGAAGGACCGTCAGAGGATGACGGGCGGATCCGGGGCCCACCGGGTCAGGGCCCAGCGGACGAGTTGCGGGCCCAGTGCGGCGGCCATCACCGCGAACGCGGCGATCATCGCCCACCGCGTCCCGAAGGCGACGGCCAGGGCGCCGCCGACCGGCACCCCGATCAGGCTGGCGGCCTGCAACAGCACGAAGGCCATCGCCATCACCTGGGCGATCCGGTCCTTCGGCGCCGCGGCCTGCAGGCTGCCGAAGACACTGGCGATCAGTAGCGTCCCCCCGAAGCTGCCCGCGAGTTCCAGCAGCACCAGCCCGGCCATCGCGCTCGGCCCGGCGGAGGCGAACGGCAGCAGGGCCAGCGAGAGCAGGCTGACGGCGGTGCCCAGGGCGAGCGTGCGGCCCGACCCGAACCGCTTCTGCGCGCGGCCGACGAGCATGCCGCCGGTCACCCCGCCGACCGCGCCGAGTGCCAGCAGCGAGCCGATCAGCGACGGGCCCATGTGCACGGCGTGCACGAGGAAGAGCACGAGCACCGGCTGGGTGACCCCGTTGACGAAGGACACCGTGACCACCGCCCGGACCCCGGACTGCCGGCCCATCGCGAGGGCGAGGCGGACGTTGGCGGCGGCGCCGAGCCGCTGCTTCCAGGTCGTGGAGGTCTTCGCGGTCTTCGCGGTCTTCACGGGCTCGGCGGGCACGGCGCCTTCGGCGGTTCCGGTGGGTTCGGCGGAGCCCGCGGGCCCACCGGCCACCGCGTCGGCCGGCCCGGTGTCGGCACTCGCGGGCCGGACCCGGGTGAGCAGGGCCGCGGAGGCCAGGAAGGAGAGCGCGTCGACCAGCACCACGTACGGCGCCGCGACCCGGGCGAGCAGGGCGCCGCCGAGCGCGGGCCCGCTGATGTCCGCGACGCTGCGGGTCGCCGAGATCTTCCCGTTGGCCTCCACCAGGTTCGCCTTCGGGACGATCTGCACCAGCAGCGGACTGGACAGCGCGGAGTACACCCCGAGCGCCGCCGAGGCCACCGCGGTCAGCGCCAGCAGCAGCACGATGTGCAGCGCCCCGAGCCACCAGAGCAGCGGTACGGACCCCATGATGGCGGCCTGCACCAGGTTGCAGGCCGCCATCATCGGCGCGCGCGGACGGCGCAGCCCGTCGGACCACGCCGCCGCCGGGAGCCTGATCAGCAGCGACGGCAGCACCTCGACCACCGCCAGCGAGGTCATCTCCAGGGCCGAGGCGCCCAGCGTGACCGCCGCGCACATCGGGATGGTGACGTTGCTGACCGCCGAACCGACCTGGGAGAGACCGGTCGCGGCCCACAGGGCCCGGAACGGCCGGTCGGGGAAGACCGGCGGGTCCGCGGTCTGCTCACCCCCGCCGGCCAGTGCCGTCGTCGTCACGTCGCTCGTCCTTTCACGCCGGTCCTCTCAGAGCGTGGGGATGCGGACGCCCGCGTCGGTGGCTCCCTGGGCGAACCAGGCCGGGAAGCTCTCCGGGTAGCGCATCCGGGCGATCTCGGCCAGCCGGGGGATCAGCCGGGAGACGCCGTTCATCGTCCGCATCGAGTCCACGGCGATCTGGCTCAGGAAGCGGTGGTTGTCGCGCACATGGGGCCGGGCGTAGCTGAAGAAGACCCCGAACTTCTCCCGGCCCGGGTCCCGCAGGACGGTGGTGCTGGTGTGCATCAGACGAGCGTTCCACATCACGACGTCGCCCGCTCGGGTATCGACGCGTTCGCGGAGATCCGACTCGCCCACCGTCCGCGCCGGGATGTCGAACTCCGGTTCGGTGGTGCCGTATCCGTCGAAGGACATCAGGTGCGAGGCGCGCACCACGTCGATGCCGCCGCCGCCGACCGGGTCGTTGTCCTGGAGGTACAGCCCGCACTGGACGTGGGCGAACCCGGGCTCCCAGACGTACGAGGCGGTCGGTCCGACGAAGGTCGCGTCGACGTGCCAGGGGACGTACACGTTCTTGCGCGCCGTGCAGTTCGGGTACAGCACGGGGTGGTCCTCGCCCAGCAGTTCCTTGGCGGCGCGCACCACGCGCTCGCGCAGCACGATGCCGGCCAGGAAGTCGTCGGCGAGGAAGTCGCTGGTGAGCATCTCCTGCGAGCCGGTGCCCGTGAGGTAGCCGGAGCACAGGGCCCGGGCGCGCTCGACCTCCGGGGCGTCCAGGACGCCGCGCAGGATCACGTAGCCGCGCCGGGCGAAGTCCTCGGCGGAGACCTCGGCGGACGCTCCGGCGGCGGGCGCGGGGGCGACCGTGGCGGTGCCGTTCGCCGCCGTCATCGCTGGACCCGCACCGGGCTGCCGGGGACGACGCACGCGGCCAGGCCTTCGAGCTGGCCGTAGCCCAGGCCGCAGCAGTCGCCGGTGATGTCCTCGTCCAGGGCGTCCGCCGGGTGCTCCGCGTCGGTCGCGGTGAAGGTCTCCAGGTCGATCGGCTCCGGATCGTCGTCGACCCAGACCAGCGCGCCGGCGGTGATCAGGTCGAGGTGGACGTCCGCGATGTACGGGACCTTGCTGACCCGCTGGTTGTGCTGGCCGAAGCCCAGGTGGACACCGCAACGCCGCTCGTTGATGTGCGAGTTGGCGGTGATGAACTCGTCGATGCCCCGGTTGGTGCCCAGGCCGAACTCCCCGACGTTGCGGCCGTAGGGGCTGTTCAGGCAGAGCTGGAACATCGCGTCGAGCTCCGGGTCGGCGCAGGTCAGGGAGATGGCCTGGCCGTTCTCGATCTCCACCCGGACCGGATTGGCCGCCAGGCTGGCGTTCAGCGGGGTGATGATGTTGGCGTTGAACGCGCCGTCCGCGACCAGCACGCCGTCGACCGTGACCGGGTACGTCGCGACCTCGCCGGCCGGCAGGATGGTGAAGCCGCCGGGCCGCCAGACGCCCCGGTTGCTGATCCAGTGGTACTTGTCCGCGTCCAGCTCGATCGTCAGGTCGGTGCCGCCCCGGCTGGTGACCCGCACCTTGCGGGCCGGCTTCACCCGCTCCAGCAGCGTCGCGTTGAACCGGGTCAGCTGCGCCGGCGCCAGGTTGAGGGACTTGGTGAAGAACGCGGTGGAGGCGCTGATGATCCGCAGGATCATCGTGCGGTCGCCGCCGAACCTCCGCATCGCGTTCTCGAAGACGTTGAAGTGCGACATGGTGTCGCGCTCCAGGGTGAGGATCACCAGACGGCCCGGCAGCGTCTCCGGGTCGGGGAGCACCGCCTCCAGGCGCCCGGCGAACTCCGGGTCCTCCAGCTTGCGCATCGGGACGATCGGCGCCGTGAAGCCCCGGTGCCGGAGCGCGAGCGCCAGCCAGGCCGCCGGGTCGCGGCTGTCCGGGGTGTAGGTGATGACGAAGGTGTCGGTGCTGTTGACGAGGACGTAGTCGTCCAGCAGGACCTTGACGCCCTGCTGGACCTTCTCGTCCGGAATGACGAAGTTCATGGTCGAGCTCCTCGGATCGACGGGGACCCGCCGGGCGGATCCGCAGGCGCACATCGCGCACGGACGGTAGGGGTACGGTGCGGCGGACGAGGCAGGGGCACCCGTCGCCCGGCCGGAGGAGATCCTCCGGCGCGGTGCGGCGAGTGCCCCTGCCGGCACTGCTAGTTGTTGTAGAAGGTCGAGTACGAGACCTTCCACGCCACGTCGCCGAGGCCGTCCTCGTCGACCTCGGCCGGCTCGGCGGCAGCCATCGTGTTGACCAGTTCCTCAAGCTCCTCGAACGCGGACATCGCAGTCTCCTTCGGCTGGTGGTCGTCAGCGGGCTGCTGACTGGTCCCATGCTGTGGCCCGGGTCGGAGCGGGCGGTAGTGGTCACTTCCTGCACCCCCGAAGGCCTGGCCTGAACCGGCCTCCCGGCGCCCGGACGGACTGTCCCTGCCATGTCGGCCCGAGGCCGGTGCAATCTGCTGACCAGCCCGGAAAGCCCCTGTATACAGGTTTCCGACACCCATGCCGCACCCCCCCCGGAGGCAGGACCATGAGCAACTTCGCTGGTACCAAGGCCGGTTCGGACATGCGGCGGTCGCCCGCCCGCCTCGCGGCGACCGCCGCCGCCCCGGCCGCCGGGAGCCGCGGGGCCTCGGGCGACGACGACGGCTTCGGCTGGCAGGTCGCGCCGCGCTCCTGAACGCCCGCGGTCCGCGCACCTCACGCACGCCTCACGCACGCCGCCCGAGCCCGTCGCGTCGCAGGAAGGAACGAACGGTGACTCACCCCGAATCCGCACCGGAGGTGCTTCGCTACCCCTTCGGGGAGCCCCACCTCCTCGACCTCGACCAACGCTACGCCGGCCTGCGGGACACCGAGGGGCTCGGCCGGGTCGAGGTCAGGGACCTCGGTCCGGCGTGGCTCTGCTCCCGGTACGCCGACGTCCGCCGGATCCTGACCGACAGCCGCTTCGGGCTGACCCCGCCGGCCGACCCGGCGACCCCGCCCGACGGAGCCGGTCCGGCCGCCGACGCGGCCGCGCGCTGCCCGGTCGCCGCCACCGGCGCGAACACGGCGGCAGCACCCGGGCGGGAGCCGGCGCCGACCTCCGCGCAGGTGACCAGGGTGACCAGGGGCGGCCTCAAGCCCCGGCAGATCGAGCGGCTTCGCGGGGCGGCCGAGAAGACCGCCGACGAGCTGCTGGACCGGCTGGGCCGGCTCGACCCTGGCGGGCCGCCCGGTGCCCGGGCGACCACCGATCTGATGGCCGGATTCGTCAAACCCCTTGCCGCCGAAGTCCTTTGTGAACTGCTCGACATACCCGCCGGGGAACGCCCCGGGGTGCGGGCCAGGCTGCTGGGAGCGGCCACCACCGCGTCGCCCCCGTCCGGGGCGGACCACGAGGACCGGCGCGCCCTCGCCCGCCGGCTGGCGGAGCTGATCGCCGCCCGCGACCCGGCCGGGCGGAGCGCCGACGACCTGCTGAGCGCCATGATCCGGGCCCGCGGCGAGGGCGAGGAGCGGCTCTCCGACCGCCAACTGGTCACAGCCGCACTGCGGTTGCTCCTGCCCGGGCTCCAGAACACCGTCCTGATGCTGTCCAATTTCGTCCGCGCGCTGATGCACCACCGCTCCGAGCTGGAGCGGCTGCGCCACCGCCCGGACCTCGTACCCTCCGCCGTCGAGGAACTGATCCGCTTCACGCCGTTCCACAGCACCTCGACCTTCCCCCGCTACGCCTCAGAGGACATCGAGGTCGGCGGCACGCTGATCCGCCGCGGCGAGGTCGCGGTGGGAGCGCTCTGCGCGGCCAACCGGGACGAGCGCGCGTTCACCGACCCGGACAGCTTCGACATCGGGCGCGGCGAGAACGCCCACCTCGGCTTCGGCATGGGAACCCACCACTGCCCGGGCGCCGCCCTCGCCCGGATGCAGCTCCAGGTCGCCGTCGCCGCCCTGGCCCGCCGGGTCGACGACCTGTACGTCGCGCCCGTCGCGAACACCCGGTCGGTTCACGACCCCGGCGGCCGCGTCATCGGCTGGTTCGACCCGCTGCCCGCGACCTGGTCCGCGATCCGGCCCTGACCCCGCCCGCGCCCCCGGGGGCGGACCCGACTCGGGTCCGCCCCCGGGGGCGCGTCCGTGCTACGCGGCGTCCGTGCTACGCGGCGGCCGGGCAGGTCATGGCGATGGTCGGGCTGCCGCCCGCCTCGATCCACTGCCTGCCCTCGTAGGTCTGCGTGCCCTGCGCGTACTCGTAGTAGAAGTAGAGGACGCCGAAGGCGACGACGGAGGGGCTGTGGCAGTCGGACTCGGGGGTGAACCGGTAGGCGAGCCGCACGCTGCGGCTCTCGCCAGGGGCGATGGGCACGACGGGGGCGGTCATGTTGAAGTACGACTGGGTCTGCTCGAACCCGCACGCGCTGGCGTCACCGGTGCAGGAGACGAACTCCGGACGCGAGCCGGCCGGGGTCGGTGAGGTCTGTTCGGAGGCGTAGGTCGTCACGTAGAGGAACCGCACGTCACTGGACTGGTGATTGGTGAAGGTCACGGTCAGCGTGCCGACCTGGCCGGGAGTCACGACGGGGTGGTCCACGCTCAGGGTGAACGACGGCGGGGGCTCGGCGGCGGAGGCCGGGTGGCCGAAGCCCAGCAGGCCGAGGAACAGGGCGATGACGGCGATGAGGCGCACGCGCCTCAGTGCGGGGGCGGGTATACGCATGACGGTTGAGCGTAGGGAAACGATGCCCGTCGCGGCAGCCCCGCCCGGCGGATCCGGCCATGATCCCGCCCGCGCCCGGAGATGAGTACGGGTACTCAGGAATCCGGCCGGGCGGCTTGGCAGAATCGCCGGATGGACGAGACCCCCTCCCGCCCCGGGCGCCTGCGGCGGCCCGCGCGCACCGGCACCGGGGCCGATGTGGCCCTGGGCCTCCTCCTGCTGCTGCTCGTCGCCGGGGCGCTCGTCGCCCGGCTCTTCGACTCCGGCATGGAGGGCTGGGCCCGGTCGTACGACGGCCCGGCCGGGCAGGAGGCGATCCGCCGCCTGCACCGGCGGGACGGCGACTTCATCGGCTACGAGACGGCCACCGTCCTCGTCCTGGCGGCCGTGGCCGCCTGGGCCCGCCGCCCCTGGACGGCGGCCCTCCTCCTGCTGGCCACGGCGGCCCTGGTCGCGGCCCTGGTGGCCCAGGCCCACCTGTCGGCGTGACGCCGGAGGCGGGGGCGGAGGCGGGCGGGGGCTACGCGTCCTCGACCTCCAGGCCGTAGGCGACGACGGCCTGGTGCAGTCCTCCCTGGTAGCCGGCGAGGGCGGGGGTGAAGTCCCAGTTCCCGACGGTGTCGCGGTCGAAGCGGCCCAGGCGCATCGCGGTGTTGGTCTCGGCGCCGTCGGCCAGGTGCACGACGGCCGGGGCCTGGTCGGCGCCGGCTTCGAGGATCAGCGCCGGTCCGGCGAACCCGGCCATGGTGGCGCTCGGACGGTTCGCGGTGTCGGCCGCGGCGACGATGACGAGCCGGTCGGCGTCGGCGGGGAGCGCGTCGAAGTCCACCATCAGACAGGCGTTCGCGTCGCCGTAGCCGGTCACCAGCCGGACCGAACCGTCCGGCGTGGACGCGTTGTTGTAGAAGACCAGGTGCTCGTCCGACAGCGCCCTGTTCCCCTGGCACACCAGGGCGGCGATGTCGTACTCCTCCTCGCCGGTCCAGTGCAGGAGGAGCCGGGCGGGCTCGGTGGCCAGCTCGATCCCGGACAGGCCGTCGCCGCCCTGGTCACCGGCACCCTCATCGGCGCAGTCGTGGTGCGCGGCCGCGAACACCTCGTGGAAACCGTGGTGCTTGAGCAGGCCGACCAGTTCGGCGCCGTTGATCAGGGTGATGGGCTTGCCCGCCACGAACTGGTGCGAGCTCGGGCCGAACCGGCTGGTGGTGACCAGGACGCCCTTCGTCGCGGCCCGGTCGTGCTGGAGCGTGCCGTAGAGGTCCCGCACGGCCGACGGCGTGACGGTGTCCCGGTACCGCTTGACCTGCACGATCACGTTTCCGCCGCGGAAGGGATCCGTGTCGATCCCGCGCACGTCCACCCCGCCGTCCCGCGAGCGGGCGGTGAGCTCGACCTTCATGCCCATGGCCTCCATCAGCCGGGCTATCAGCTGCTCGAACTCGACCGGGTCCATCGCCAGGAGAAGCTGGAGCTCGCGCACCCGCTTGGCCATCCGGCCGCGGTTCGCGTTGGTGTCGTCGCGGAGGTGGCGGAACAGCATCCGCTGGGCGTGCCGCTCGCTGGTGTCGGGATTGCTGAGGCGATGGAGCTTCCGGCTCCGGGGCATACGGTGCTCCCTTGCAGGGGTGGCTGGTGGGGCAGGCGTGACGGTGGACGACTCGCCGACGCGGCGTCAGTCGTGTGTCGCCACCGATAGTAGGGCCTGCGCCTGGACAGCTCCTGCGAGCATGAGCATGACTGGCGGTCATTCAGTTGTCTTGTGGGCGGAGGGAGTTGGATGAGCGGCCCTCGAACGGCGGGGGCCGGTGGCAGATCGGTCCGGCCGTGGTGGGGGCAGGTCCTGCCGGACCCGGCCGAGGAGGGTCAGGCGTTGCGCTTGACCGCGAGGAAGCCGGCGGTCTGGCCGGCCGGGGCCAGGTTCTCGCCGGTGCCGTGGGGCTCGGCGCGCAGGACGGTGCCGGCGAGGGTGGTCCGCTGGTTCACCCCCGTGTCCCAGTGGTGCAGGATGATGCCGTCGTAGTCGTAGTGGAAGTCCGAGATCGGGGTGCCGGGCCGGCCCTTGCCGGTGAGGGTGAAGGCCACCGGCGAGGAGCCCGACACCTGGCCGGTCATGACCATGGCCTCGGCCTCGGTGCCCGGCGGCGCCGGGAAGACCAGCAGGCCGCTGACGGTGCCGTCCGGCGCGGCCGTCAGTCTCAGCTCCAACTGCGCGAACCGCAGTCTGTTGAAGTCCTGGACCGGGTCCGGCAGCTCCAGGAAGCTCCGGTAGGTGTAGGTCCCGGTCAGCTCGGCCGCGTCCATGGCTCCTCCTGAACGGTGCGACGCCATTCGGTCCCCCCTTCCAGCCTGCCGGGGTCGGCCGGACTCCGCGAGCGCGGCGGGGCGGACCGGGCCGGCCCGGCGGCCCGTCCGGGCGCTCGTCGTCACGGAGGGTGCAGGGGAGCCGGGCGCCCCCGTCAGCGGCGGCCGGTGCGGCGGGCGGGCGGGGTGATGCGTATCCGCTGCGCGGGGGGCGCGCTCTCCAGGTCGTGGAGCTGTGCGGTGATGGTGGCGCGCAGGTCGTCGTCGTCCTCGAAGGCGTGGTCGTTGAACAGGGTGTAACCCGTCCACATCAGGTTGGCGCAGACGCGGGCCGGTACCCGGCCGGTCCGGGCGCCCATGCCGACCAGGGCGACCGAGCGGATGCTGCCCGGCGCCGCCGTGTTCTGCCGGTGGACGGCCTGGAAGGCGGCGGCGCAGGCCAGGGCCACGTTCAGGGTCTCGCTCACGTTCTGCGAGGACTCCTGCATGGTCGGAGCGGAGATCAGGAATTTCGGATTCGTGGCGCCGGAGGGCACGCACACCGCGCTCCCGACCGGCAGCGCCCCGGCGAAGCGGTCCCGGATCGCCCGCTGCACGCGCAACTGGATGCCGGCGCCCAGGTGCCGCTTGACGGCCGCGTCGACCCCGCCGTCCATCCGGCCGCGCGAGTTGGTCGGGCTGACCCAGGCGTCGACGACCTCGTCGAGGATCGACCCCTGGCGGATCTCGATCTCCGGAGTGTCGGCGAACGCGGCTCGCCAGGCCTCCACGACCGGCGCGTTGATGTCGGTCAACACGACCCTGAGCGGCGTCTGCGGGCGATCGGTGGTCATGCTCCACTCCCCTTCGGGACACGGTTCCTCGAACTGGTGACGACGCTATCGCCGACCACTGACAGGGCGACAACGGGTGCGTGCCGCACCGGCGGTGCGCGGAGGCGGGCCGGGCGGGACCGGACGGCCGACTGTCGGACCGGGCAGGTACAACAGTGGAGTCCGCCGCAGAGGTGACGGGCCCTCATCGAACGACCGCCGGCACCCGGCGGTGGTCCGTCCGGCCGCCCCGTCACGTCCGCCGAACCACGGCTGTACGGAGTCACACCACCATGAGCGATGCCCACGCCCCCGCGCCGTCCGCCCCGACCGACCCGAGCGACCCGAGCGACCCGCTGGCGCTCGCGGAGCTCTTCAAGGGCGGCGGCGAACCGTGGCTTCCGCTGCTGAAGCCGGTCATCGAGGCCCAGCCGGACGCGGCCGCGTTCATCGGCCCGGGGCGCGGCCCGGAGGTCGTCCCCGTCCGCGAGCTGACCTTCCAGGCGCTCAAGCCCAACGCGCCGCACAAGTGGAAGGTCGTCGTCTTCGGCCAGAACCCCTACCCGCGGCCGGAGAGCGCCACCGGCATCGCCATGTTCGACAACACCTTCCACGACTGGAAGGACAGCCAGTTCGGCCGGGTGGTCAGCATCCGCTGCATCATCAAGGCGGCGGCGATGTGGAAGCACGGCATCCCCAAGAAGACGCCGATCGCCGACATACGCGGGCTGCTGAAGGAACAGGACACCGTGCAGCCGCCGGAGTGGTTCCAGGCGATGCTCACCCAGGGCGTGCTGCTGCTGAACGCGGCACTCACCGCGAGCAGCGACGGGTCGACGGCGACCGACCGGCACACCGCGTTCTGGCGCCCGGTCGCCGAGCGGATCGTCGAGGAGATCCTCCGGGCCAAGCAGGACGCCGAGGACGAGGAGGACCGGGGCGTCGTCTTCGCGTGGTGGGGCGCGCACGCCCGCAGCCTGAAGAAGGTCGTGCTCCGGCTCCAGCAGAAGTACCCCGGGGTCGAGGTCCGGCACATCGACCACGCCAACCCGGCCGCGCAGGGCGACATCTTCTGCGACGGCGACCACTTCGCCATGGTGAACGCGGCGCTCGCCTCGCTGGGCGCCGAGGGGATCGACTGGCTGCCGGCCAAGGGGTGGAACGAGGGCGCGGCGCAGGGCGGCGGGGTGGGCGGCGATCTCGCCGAACGCATGGGCGCGTTCATCACCTCCACGATGGAGCTGCACCAGCTCTACCTGGAGCGGCTCGCGAGCGTCAAGGACGAGGGGCTCGTCCTGCCCGCGATCACCGGGGTGTTCGACACCCCGCTGATGGACTTCCGCGAGGCCGTCGCCCCGGTGGCCGCGCTGCTGTCCGGTCTGGACCGGCACGTCGAGCGGTCGCACGCCTTCGGCCGCGGGCGGGCGGAGGAGGCGGCGGCCGGCGGGCTCTCCGCCGAGGCCATCTCGGCGCTCTACCTCTACACCTGCGAGTCCGCGTTCTACCGGGAGATCAACGCCATCCTGCGCGCACCGGACCGGAGCCGGGTCGTGCCGTACCTCCCGTACCTGCGGCTGCTGTTCTCGGCGGTGTCGCAGCTCCCGGCCCGCACCGAGCCGCTCTGGCGCGGGGTCTCGCTGGACCTGCGCGCCCAGTACCCGCTCGGACGGACCGTCACCTGGTGGGGCGTCTCCTCCTGCACCTCGGAGCTCGGCGTGGCGAAGGGGTTCCTCGGCAGCCGGGGCAGGCGGACGCTGTTCGAGGTGCTCCCCGTCCGGGCCGCGGGCATCCAGCGCTACTCCGCGTTCACCGGCGAGGAGGAGTTCATCCTGCTGCCGGGCACCCAGCTCAAGGTGACGAACGTGAAGGCCGAGCGCGGCGGCCTGTGCACCGTGACGCTGACGGAGCTGGAGGAGCAGAGCCTGGTCTCCTGACCGTGGCCGGGCAGGAGCCCGGGCGCGGCCCGGGCTTCTGCCGAGCGGCTCCGGGCTCCTGCTTGAGCGGCTCCGGGCTCCTGCCGAGCGGTCCCGGGCTCCTGCTTGAGCGGCTCCGGAGCGCCGGGGCCGTTCAGGCGCCGATCCGGTGCGCCGCCCAGAACGGGGCCAGGTCCTCCGTAGCGGCGGCCCCGGCGGCGGCCAGGAACGCGGGGGTGCCGCTCACGCCGTACCAGTGCGCGCGGGTGTAGCCGCGGAGCAGGCGGGCCATCGCGTCCGCGCCGATCAGCCGCCGCAGGTCGTGCAGCGCGCAGGCGCCGTAGTCGTAGACCACCACCCCGTACCGGTCGGGGTGCTCGTCCCAGTAGGCCATGCCGTTGGTGATCCGCTCCTCGGGGGCGGACCAGGCGACGCGGCTCCAGCAGTCCGCGCCGTCCCGGCCGAGGGCGAGGTCGGTGGCGTACTCGGCGAAGGACTCGTCCAGCCAGGGCTGGTGGTACTGGTCGTCGCCCACGATGCCGTACCACCACTGGTGCGCGATCTCGTGGACGAGGGCGGTCGTCTTCACCCGGTCCAGGACGAAGCCCGGGTACTCCATGCCGCTGAACCAGAGGTCGTCGTCCAGCACGACGTCCAGCTCCGCGTACGGGTAGCCGCCGAAGGCGCGGGCGTGCGTGTCCAGCGCGGACACGGCGACGTCGAGCATGGTCCGGGCGTCCGCCGCGCCGACTCCGGCCACCGCGTGCACGGCGACCCTGACCCCGCCGGCCGAGACCGCGGAACTCCTCTCGAACGGGCCCGCGGACCAGGCGAAGTCACGCACCTGCCGGGCCGTCGCCGTGGTCACGGTCCGTCCGGCGGCGCCCGGGCCGTCGGCCGAGCTTCCGGAGGCCGGGACCCCTAGGGCCGCCGGGTGGTCGAGCACCACGGTGAAGTCGGCGGCCAGCGCGTAGAAGGACTCCCCGGTGTCGGTGAACGGGTCGAGGTGCCAGCCGTCGGCGTCCCGCACGGCGAGCACCGGCAGGGCGTTGCCGAAGTGGCTGTACGCCCCGTGCCGCCCGAACCGCCCGGCCTTGTCCGCGAGTTCCGGTGCCCTGAGCTCGAGGTCGAAGCCGATGCTGTGGCGCCCCCCGGGGCGCAGCGGGGCCGGCAGGGCGACCCGCAGCACCGTGCAGTCGGCCGACAGGGTGGCCGCGGTGCCCCCGACCAGGCGCGTCACGGTGACGGCCGGCGCCGGGCAGCCCCCGTGGGCGTTGCCCCACAGCCGCAGGTGGACCTCGGGGAGGGGCTGCGCCGAGACATTGGTGAAGCTCACCCGCTCGTGGCCGGTCCAGCGGGCGCCCGAGGAGTCCCCGGTCAGCGCGACGGTGTAGGCGGCCGCCGCCGGTGTGCCGGCCGGTTCGGCGGACCGCTCCCGGCCGGGCGGGGCGAAGCCCGTCGCGGTGGCGACCAGCGCCAGGCAGGCGAGCAGCGCGGCCAGCAGCCGGCCCGGCGGCCGGCCCGGTGGGCGGCCCGCGGGGGCCGCCCGGGAGCCGTGGCCCAGGGACGGGCCCGGGGACGGGTCTGGGGACGGGTCTGCGAACGGCCCCACGGACGGGCCCGGGGCGCCGGCGGACGGCGGCCGTCCGGCCGGGCGGTGCGGCGGCACGGCCGGACGGGTCCCGTCCCGGCCCGGGGGGCGGGACGGGACGGGACCGGGAGTCGGTCGGAGGACGGTCACCGGGCGCCGCTGCCCTCCCGCTGCCGCAGTACCGCCAGGTCGACCGCCCGGTCGACGGCCGCCAGGCCGGCGGCGAGGTCCGTGTGAACCACGTACTCCACCGAGGCCACCGTGTGCAGGCCCTGGACCAGGAAGGTGTACTCCCGGTCGCGCTCCAGCAGCAGCACGATCGGCTTGTCGAAGGCGCTGGCCCAGCCGATCTCGATGTGGGTGCCCGGCGAGGCCGGGTGGCCGGGCAGGGCGACGAACACGTCGGCCTTGCGGATCTCGTCCTGGTCGAGCTTCGTGCACTGCTCCGGCCGCATCAGCTCCGCCCCCCAGGCCTCGCGGCGGTGGGCGTTGTGAACGGCGAGCCCCTGCGACTCGAAGTGCTTGATCAGGATGTCGAACGGGGCCCGCGACTCGGCGGACATCTCTCCGGTCTCCGGGTCCAGGAGCTGGATGAACGGGCCGGCGAGGAACACCGACCGGATGCCCAGGTCGGGGCGGGAGCCGTTGGTCAGGGTGATGCTCATGGGGGAGGTACCTCCGGAACAGCGCCGGTGCGCGGGGTGGGTGGGGGCCGGCCGGCGGGGCGGTCACGGGCCGGACCGGCCGAGGGGGAGCGGTGGACCGGTCAGTCCTTGAGGAAGCACTGGATGAAGGCGTCACCGCTGGTGCCGCCGTGGGTGTACTCGGTGGTGTCGTAGGCGACGAAGGGGTGCCGCTCGACCCGGATCGAGCGGAAGTGCGGCAGGTACTGCCAGCGCAGCTCCGGCTTGGTGCTGAAGAAGGGGATGAACACTCCGCCGGGGCGCAGCACCCGGACGACCTCGGGCATGGTCCTGGCCCACAGCTCGGCGTCGGTCCAGACGTCCATGTCGAGGGCGGGGTCGAAGAACATCCCGTCGATGCTCTCGGACGGCAGCTCGAAGATCCGCTGGAAGAAGTTGCCGCGCTCGATGGTGAGGTTGCCGGGCAGCTCGGGGTGGCGGGCCCGGAAGAGGTCCTCGACCTCGTCGAAGAGCTCCAGCACGGTGTGCCGGCGGGTCGCCGGGTTGCCCGCGATCCGCAGCGCGGACAGGCCGAGGCCCAGCCCCACCTCGTAGAAGTCCTGGCCGTACTCGCAGAGCATGTCCGCGCTGGCCCACATCAGGTCCCGCTCCCAGGCCTGCATGGCCTGCTCGCCGCCGATGCTGAGGGTCACCTCGCCGTTCTGCTCGATCAGTTCGATCGCCGGCTTGGTCTGGCTCTCCATGGTTCTCCTTGCGTTGTGCGGTGGGTCAGGCGCTGCGGGGGACGACCCCGAAGTGGCGCCGGGCCGTCGAGACGGCGAGGTCCTGCACGGCGAACACCGTGAAGTAGTAGGCCTGCGGGGCGGTGTCGGCGGCGAACCGCACACGGAACCCCACCTCCTCGGGCCGGCCGCCGGTCAGCCGGAGCCGGGTGGTGACCGGCTCGACCGTGGTGTCCTCGCGCAGGTAGCTCGGGACGAAGAGGCCGAGGCGGACGGGGCCGCTCCGGGCCGCGGTGACCACGGCCCGGATCTCCAGCACCCCGCCCTGCTCGACCTCGTCGGGGGCGTGGGCGAGCAGCGCGGGGGAGTCCGGGAGCCGGAAGGTGACGTCGCCGCAGCGCATGCAGACGGCGCAGGTGGTGTCCAGGATGTGCGGGAGCAGGCCGCGCCGGGTGAACTCCTGGGCGGGGCGGCCGCAGTGGCAGGTGACCTCGCGCACCTGCGGGTCCAGGCTGCTGCGGTCACCGAAGTGCGCGGGGTAGTTCATCAGTTCGTGCTCGGGGTTGGCCGCGACCTGTTCGGTGATCACGTGGTCGAGGGACTGCAGGTCGGCCGTCAGCGAGCCGTGGATCTGCTCGGGCGACTGGTCGGCGAGATGGGTCGGCCGCGCCACCCAGAGGTCGACCTTCCGGGCGAGCCTGGTCAGCCGGGGCCGCAGCGGGTGGTTGTGCGGCAGCAGCTCCGAGCCGAGGTAGGCGGTGAGCCGGGCGCCCACGGTGAGCAGCAGCGGGTCGGGGCGGTGGTCCGCCGGGGCGGGCGGCGGCGGGGTGTCCTCCGGCGCCGCCGGCAGCCCGAAGCGCATGAACGCCGGGTACGGGTGCGAGCCGGCCAGGCTGGCGTTGAGGGTGTCGACGGAGTCCGCGCCGACCAGGGCGCCGTGCATCCAGGCGACGTTCTCCGGCCGGTCGGAGTCGTGCACCGACACGGCCGAGACCACCGTGCGGGCCGGGCCGTCGAGCGCGTTCAGCAGCAGCTGGTACTTGGGGTCGTACAGCGCGAGGTCCGCGAGCGGGCCGCTGTTGCACGCGCTGAGCACCAGCTCCACGGCCTCCACCCGGTTGAGCGGGACGAGCTTGTCCTCGGGCTTGTAGCAGGGCAGTCCGTAGGCGCAGCGCGGGCCGAGCAGCCCGGGCACGGCCGCGGCCGTGCCGTTGAGGCCGCAGATGGTGAACTCGCCGAGGTTGACGCTGTCGTCCTTGCCGTGCCCCTGGAAGGCCACCCGCCGCCACCGGGTGCCGAGGATCCGGGCCTGGATGTCCTCGCGCTCGAAGTCGCGGTCGTCGAAGACCTGGACCCCGGGCAGCCGGGGCGGCCGGTCGGTGTCGGTGAACAGGCCCAGCGCGTCGACGTCGAGGGCCGGTTCGGCGTACTGCTTGGCGATGTTCCAGCCGACCGAGGCGTCGTCCCGGCCGCTCAGCAGCGTCAGCCCGTGGCGTCGGCCGCGGTAGGTGTCCAGCAGCAGGTCCCGGACGGGGTCGAGGGTGAGCCGGTCGTAGCGGCCGACGAGCAGCAGCGAACCGCTGTGCCGCGCCCGGAACGACGCGACGTCCGCCAACTCCTCCTCGGCCACCCATGTCCGGGCGAGCGGTCGGGCCAGCTCGGCGAGCCCCTCGGGCAGCTCGGCCGCGCCGAGGACGATCCCGAAGTCGAGCGGGTGCGGCTGCCGCCGGCCGCCGTACAGCCGGCCGGCGAGCTCGACGCTCTGCGCCAGGTCGGCGCGGTCGTCGGTGGGCACCGGCACCGGCAGGAGCTGCGGGGAGTCCAGGAACTCCCGCACGGCTCGCGGTAACTGGTGCCGGGTGACGGTGCGGAACAGGGCGGCCGGACCGGGCAGGTCGGGCCGTCGGTCGGGCCGTCGGTCGGGCCGTTGGTCGGCGGGGGCGGCGTTCATGGTGGACCACCTCTGGGGCGTGGGAAGGACGGATGGGACGGCGGGTGCGACGGGCCGGCGGACCGGCGGACCGCTGCGCGGGCGGCCGGGGGGCCGCGGCCGGCGGGTCCGGCGGTCATACCGCGCACTCCACCATCGGCGCCGCCCGCCGGGTCAGCAACCCCCGGCAGGCGAAGGCCAGTGCGGCGGCCGCCAGGGCGGTGCCGGTCGCCACGGCGAACACCGCGCGCGGCCCGAGCGGGTCCATCAGCAGCCCGCCGGCCTGCTGGCCCAGCGCGTCACCGAGAACGGTGGCGAGCGAGGCCCAGGTGAACGCCTCGGCCAGGGACCGGCCGTCGGCGATTGTGCTCACCAGGGTCATCTCGGTGGCGGAGACCAGCGCGATGGGTGCGCTCCCCACGGCCAGCGCCAGGGCGAGGCCGAGCTGGGAACCGGCGAGCAGGGTCAGACCCGTCCCGAGGGCGTAGGCCAGCAGTAGCCGGGGGAAGCGCGTCTGCGGCGCCACCTCGGACTGCGAGCGGCCGAGCCAGAGGGCGCCCACGGCGCTGCCGACCCCCCAGCACGCGTAGACCACGCCGGCGCCGCCGGGAGCCCCGTGCCGGTCGACGAAGGCCGGGATGGCCAGGGTCAGCAGGCCGATGGGCACCGCGGACAGGGCCATCACGGCGGTCAGCGCCAGCAGCGCCGGCTCCCGCAGGGGGCCCAGCAGCCGGCGCGGGTCACTCCGGTCGGCGGGTCCCCCGGCGGCCGGGGACCGGGACGGGCCGGTGTCATGGTGGGCCGTGCCGGCGCCGTCGGCACGGGTGCCGGCGGCGCCGGGGCCTTCGGTACCGGGCGCTTCGGGGCCGCGGCCTCCGGTGACGGCGGCTTCGGTGACGGCGGCTTCGGTACCGACCGGCAGCCGGGTGTGCGCGAGCCCCAGCGTGCCGAGGCCGCCGATCACCGCGACCGTGGTGAGCGCCAGGCCCGCGGAGCCGACCAGCATCAGCGCCGCCAGCATCAGTGGCGCGCTGATCACCAGCACCTCGGTCAGCAGGGCCTCCCAGAGGTAGGCCGTCTCGCGTTCCTCCTCCCGCAGCGGCAGCCGCGCCCAGAGCGAGCGCATGCAGGCGTTCGCCGGCGGCAGCACCGCCCCGGCGACGACCGCCGCGGCGGGCTGGGCCCAGCCACCGGGGTGGGTGAACCACACCAGCACGGTGAGCGCCGCCGGGTACGCGAGGGCGGTCGCGGTCAGCACCGCCGCCCGTCCGCGCCGGTCGAGGTGGCGGGCGATCAGCGGACTGCCGAGCGCCATCCCCAGCGTGTACAGCGCGGCCACCAGGCCGGCCTGGGCGTAGCCGCCGCCCTGCTCACGGACCGTCAGGACGAGGGCCAGCGACATCAGGTAGACCGGCAGCCTGGAGACCACGCTCCACCAGGCCGGCCCGGCCACCAGGGGTCGGGTGAGCAGGTCGAGGAAGCGACGGGGCAGGCCGCCGGGGGGGAGGGTCACGCGGTCGGTCTCCGTTCAACAACCGTACGGGGCGGCGGAGTCGGGCGCCGGGCCGCTGCGCGGGCGGCCGGCCCGGCGGGGGTCAGCTGGGGACGGCATCGGCCTCCCGGGCCGGTACCACCTCGATGGTGAACCGGTCGAGCACCTCGCGCATCCGGGTCTCCACCTCCGCGACCGACCCTCCCACGACATGGGCGTACCCCGAGGCGTTGTGCGAGGCCCGGCGGGCCGCCACCCGGTCACCGGCACCGACCTTGAGGACCGCGTCGACCACCCCGGGCAGGCCCAGGAGCTCCTCCCGGGAGGTGATCCGCCGGATCGTCCCGGACCCGGGCAGCGGCAGCAGCAGGTCGCCCGCGCAGCGGCGCTCGCGGTAGTCGAGCTCCGGCCGGCGGCCGAGGTAGACCGCCAGCGTCGCGCCGAACACGTCGAAGCCGTACGCGTGCCCGTGGTTGGCGGGGATCTCGCAGCCCGCCAACCGGACACCGATCTCGCCCGCGTACACCTCGCCGTCGATCAGGAAGAACTCCATGTGGGCGTACCCGTGGTCGATGCCCATCCCGGTGATGACGCGCTGGACCAGCGCCCGCACGTCGACCGCCGGCCCGTCGCCGGTGCCGACGCTGATGTTGGCGTTCATCGCGCCGTCGACGATGTCCAGCGGGCGGCAGGGCATCGCGCTCGGCCAGGCGTCCAGCACCTCGCCGCCGAGCACGATCGCGCACACCTCCCACTCGGTGCCGCCGAGGTGCTCCTCGACCATCCAGCGCCGGGCGCCGAGGTCGATCCCGGCGAGGTCGCCCGGCCCGGCCAGCCGGTAGGTGTCCACGCAGGCGAACGAGTCCACCGGTTTGAGCACCACCGGCCAGCCGTGCCGGTCGGCGAACCGCCCGATCTCGGCGCCCGACCGTACCCGGGCGAACTCCGCTGTCCGCAGCCCGAGTTGCCGGAAGCGCTCCTTCATGACGGCCTTGTCCCGGACCAGGGTCACCTGCTGCTCCGTCAGGTGCGGGAGGCCGGCGAGCGCCGCGAACCGCTGGGCCACCGCCTGCCGGGGCTCCGACGGGTTGCAGAACCGCGTGGGCGGTACCGGCAGCCCCGCCGCCCACTGCCGGTACCGCTGCGCCTCCTGGGCCGGCGCCGCGCCCTCGCGCACCCAGAAGGCCGGCAGGTGCGCGGTTTCGAGGAGGTAGTCCTCCGAGAGGTCCTGGCGCGTCTCGGCGAACCGCAGCAGGACCAGCCGGTCGGCCAGTTCCCGGGCGGCGTAGCGGGTGAAGGAGGACGGCCGGTCGTCCACCATCAGCAGCACCTCGGTGTCGTTCACACCGACTCCAGCACCTGGCGGACGGCCTTGGCCGCGAGGGCCTGCTCCTCCTCGGGCAGTTCCGGGGAGAGCGGTACGCACAGCGTGCGGTCCAGGACGTCCCTGGTCCGGGCGAAGCCGTCGTGGCTGAGGGCCAGGGGGGCGTCGGGGGCGTGGTTCCACGGGAAGCCGTCGCGGTAGAGCGAACGGCGGCCGGTGAGCACCGGGTGGTCGGGCAGCAGGTACTTCCCGAGCGTCCAGTTGGCGATGCCGGCGGCGCTGAGCGCCGCCACCGCGGCGTCCCGCAACTCCCGGCTCTCGCAGCGGAACCGCAGACTGACCTTGACGTCGCCGGCGGCCCGCGGCCGGACCTCCAGGTCGGGCCGGTCGGGCAGCTCGCCCATCGCGATGGCGTACATCCGCTCCAGCCCCGCGAGCAGCTCGTCGAGGTGCCGGAACTGCTGGCACTGGACGGCCGCGACCTGCTCGCTGGTCACGAAGTTCTCACCGAAGTGGGCGTCCTGGTTCCACGTCGGGTAGTGGCCCGGCACCCGGGCCGAGCCGTGGTCGTGGTAGCAGCGCATGGTCGACCAGGCGCCCTCGTCGTTGGTGACGAGCAGGCCGCCCTCGCCCGAGGTGAGGACCTTGTTGTGGTGGAAGCTGAACGTCCCGGCGTATCCCGCCGTGCCGACCTGCCGGCCGTCGGGGAAGCGGGCGCCGAGCGACTGCGCGCAGTCCTCGACGAGGTACGGCACCCCGGCCGGCAGCGGGGCGACGGTGCCCTCCATGTGGGCGACGACCACCCGCTGCGCGTCGGGCGGCACCAGCGTCGGGTCCATCGAGAGCGAGTCGTCGGCGTCGACGAGTACCGGGATCAGGCCGCAGGACAGCACCGCGCCGGCCACCGCGACGAAGGTGACCGCGGGGATGTACACGAGGTCCCCGACGGCGGGGCGGGTGGAGATCAGCGCGAGCCGCAGCGCCTCCGTGCAGTTGTGGACGGCCAGCGCGTGGCCCGCGCCCAGCCGCTCGGCCGCCGTCCGCTCCAGCCGGGAGGCCATGCTCTCGGTCTCGGTCTGGTAGCGGAAGAGGACCTGGTGCTCGATCACCTTCCGCAGCTCCGACATGTCGGACCAGTCGAGGTAGTTCGCGCCGTAGGGCAGGAAGCGCTGCCCGAGCCGCTTGTCGAGTGAGCTCATGCGGTGTCCGACTCCGTGATCGGCTGCGCGGAACCGTCGACGACCATCTCCTGGCCTCGGTGGTTGCGGAGCAGCAGGCCTTCGGGGATCTGGGTGTAGGAGGGCGGCGGGATGGGGATCTTGCCGATCTTCGTGGTGAGGACGTACTGGGGGACGCCGAACCCGGTGATGTGGCCCTGCAGGCCGGCCATGATCTCCCAGCCCTTCTCGACGGACGTCATGAAGTGCGAGACCCCGGTGACGTTGTCGCAGTGGTACAGGTAGTACGGCCGGACCCGGATCCGCAGCAGCTCGGTCATCAGCGTGCGCATGGTGGCGACGTCGTCGTTGATCCCGCGCAGCAGCACCGTCTGGTTCCCGACCGGGATCCCGTGCCGCAGCAGGCGGTCGACGGCCGCCGCGGCCTCCGGGGTGATCTCCTTCGGGTGGTTGAAGTGGGTGTTCAGCCAGACCGGGTGGTACTTGGCGAGCATCGCGCAGAGGTCGTCGGTGATCCGCTGGGGCAGCAGCACGGGGAACCGGCTGCCGATCCGGATGATCTCCACGCTGGGGATCGCCCGCAGACCGGCGATGATCTCTTCCAGCTTGCCGTCCTGGTAGGAGAGCGGGTCGCCGCCGGTCAGCAGGACGTCCCGGATCTCGGGGTGGTCGGCGATGTAGCGGAGGTCCTCGTCGTAGGAACCGCCCTCGTCGTCGCGGAAGTAGGTGCCGTCGACGTCGGTCGTGTGGAACTTGCGGGTGCAGTGGCGGCAGTAGACCGGGCACGCCTCGGTGATCAGCATGATCACCCGGTCCGGGTACTTGTGCACCACCCGGTTGGTCTTGCGGTAGAAGGTGTCACCGACCGGGTCGACCTCGGCGCCGGGGAACTCCATCAGCTCGCCGAGCGCGGGCACCGCCTGCTGCCGGACCGGGCAGCTGGGATCGTCCGGGTCCATCAGCGAGGCGTAGTACGGGGTGACGCTCCAGCGGTACTTGCCCGCCACCCCGGCGATGGCCTTCTCCTCGTCGGGGCTCGGGTTGATCCACTGACGGGCCTTGTCGAGGGTGGTGATGCGCCGACGCATGTGCCAGCGCCAGTCGTCCCAGTCGCTCTCCGGGACCCTGGGACGGATCAGTTCGGGGCGGGTGACAGCCGTGGGTTCGCGAAGGGTGTCGGACATGGCGGCTCCAGTACGACGCGGTCGACGGGTGTGAGGGTGGTGCTGAGGGTGCTGAGGGTGGGGCTGTGGAGGTGGCCGGGACGGGTGGGGCCGGACCGGCGGCCGGACTGGGTGTGGGGATCAGGACGGGGCCGGGGCCCGGGTGGGGTCCGGGGCGCGGATCGGTGCGCGGATCGGTGCGCGGATCGGGGCGGGCGGCGGCTCACAGCGGAGCCAGCGCGAGTTGGCGCAGCGTGCGGGCGACCCGCTGGGCGCCGCGCAGGTCGTCCAGGGCCGGGTCGAGCAGGTGCCACGGGCCCGCGGCGGGTGCGCCGCCGGCGCCGGACTGCGCCCACAGGCCCGGATCCGCGGGATCCTCGGCCGAGGGCAGGGGCAGGACGCCGGCGAGCTGCTCGGCCAGCGCGCGCTGGGCGGGTCCGAGCGCCGGTAGCAGGGCCAGCGGTGCCCGCCGCGCCTGGGCGAGGGCGAGCGCCCCGAGCACCGGGGAGGCCAGGAACACGGCGGCCTCGGCGTGCAGCGCGTCCGGGTCGGCCTCGGCGGCCCGGCCCAGCCGCAGGCCCGGACGCCCGGTGAGGCCGCCCAGTGCGGATCGCAGCAGGTCGAGCCCGGTGTCGGCGACCACGGTGCAGCTCCCGGTGCGGTGCAGCGCGGCCGCCACCAGGGCGGGCAGCGCCGCCTCGGCGAAGGCCGCCGCCTCGGCGGCGGGGACGCGCCAGAGCGAGAGCAGCAGCAGGGTGCCCGAGCGGGACCGGCTCCGGCCGGTGCGCTGCGGCGCGAGCACTCCGGTGGGCCGGACGCCCCGGCCGGCGGGCCCGGCCGCCGGCAGCCACCCGGGCCGGTGGACCCGCCCCAGGGCGTGCTCCGGTGGCGCGTCGGTCTCCGGGCTGTCGGCCGCCGGGCTGTCGGCCGCCGGGGTGCCGGTCGGCAGGCGCTCGGTCGGCACCCCGGCGGCCGGGTGGCCCGAGATCAGGTGCACCACCGGCACGCCCAGGCCCAGCAGGTGCTTCGTCCTCGCCACGTCGTCGCAGACCAGTGCGGCGACCGGCGGAGGATCGACGTCCTCGGCGCCGACCGGACGGAGGTCGCCGAGGTGGGCGGCCACCCGCCGCAGGGCGAGCGTCGAGTCCAGCTGGTCCGGCCGGGCGCTCAGCAGCACGCGGGGGCCGTGCGGCGAGCCCTGGGCCGCCGCCGAATCCGGGCGGTCGGGCGCGCGCCGGGCGGGCGTGACCGGGTCGGTGCCGGTGTCCAGGGGTGCCGGTCGGTCGGGTGCGGCCGGAGCCTGCCGACCGGAGCTCAGTAGTGCCACGGGCCCACCGCCCCCAGCCGCGCCACGTCGTCGCTGTATCCGGCGGCGGTGGTGGAACACCCGTTGCACACCGCGGGACCGCGTTCGCGGAACCACTCGGCGTGGGCCCGGAAGACCGGGGTGTCCAGCTGGATCACCCCCTGCTCCCGCAGCGGGGCGCCACCCGGCCCGTCGTCGCCCTCCCGGTGCGGGATGCAGCTGCACGCGTACATCCGCCCGTACTTGCCGTCGACGTAGATGACGTCGTCCGCGACGTGGCAGAGCGGTTCGGCCGCGCGCGGGGTGACGGAGTCGGCGAAGTACCGCTCCTGCTCCTGCGGGGTGTCGCCGTAGAAGCGCTTGCCCATCGGGACGAGCAGCGCGGCCGGATCGGCGTCGTAGACCGGATCGCAGACGCTGCGGACGTGGTCGGCGTCGGGGTAGGTGATGCTGCGGTCGAGCTTGAGGGCGGACAGCTCCCACTGGCGCACCCCCGCCCCGGTCAGGACCTCCTGCAGTGCGGGCATCTCGGTGTAGTTGTGCGGCCCGACGACGGTGTTGACCCGGGGCAGCACGCCGAGTTCCGCGGCGGCGCGCAGACCGGCGAGCCCGCTGTCGAACATCCCGGGCGAGCGCCGGTAGACGTCGTGGGTGGCGCCCGAGGAGCCGTCCAGGCTGACGATCACCTGCGCCAGGCCGGCCGCGGCCAGCGGGGCGGCCATCCGGGGCAGCAGCGACCCGTTGGTGATGAGGGACATCCTCATCCCGGCGGCGGCGCCCGAGCGGACCAGCTCCACCACGTGCGGGTGCATCAGCGGCTCGCCGCCGGTGAACCGGACGTAGCCCACGCCGGCCGCCCGGGCCTTGGGCAGCAGGTCGTCGAAGTCCTCGCGGGAGAAGCGGAAGGTGTCGCGGGAGAGTGCGAACTCGCACATGAAGCAGTCGGCGTTGCAGGCTTCCAGGATCCGGATGAAGAGGTAGCGATCACGTGCACGCACGGAGGGGGGACCTTCCAGACGACTCACGGGACAGGCGGGGCGGGTGACGGGCGGTGCGCCCGGGACGGGCGGTCAGACGGGCCGGTCCGGTGCGGCCAGGACGCCGAGCAGGGCGTCGGCCACCTGGACCGCTCCGCCGGTGCCGACCGCGGTGGTGAGCGCGCCCCAGTCGTCGACCGCGGTGGACCGGCGCAGCGCCGCCAGGACGCCGTCGCGCAGGGCGTGGCGGACGGCCGGGCGGTCGTCGCCGAGCGCGGCCCGCCCGATCGAGTCGTAGATCAGCTCCAGCGCGTGGTCCTCGCCCTCGGAGCGCAGCGCCAGCGCCTCCTCCTCGACGAGCACGTCCTTGGGCCAGAGCACCCGCAACGGGGCCCCGAGCGCCTGGCCGTGGTAGCGGCCGTTGAAGATCTGGCTGAGGTTCTGCGGCGGCAGGCAGACGGTGGGGACGCGCAGGCCGCCCGCCTCCAGCAGGGTGGTCAGCCCGGGCGAGGTCAGCAGGACGTCACTGTCGGCCAGCCGTTCCAGGAAGGCGCCGTGGCCGAGCGGGCCGGTGGTCGTCCGGGGCGGGGCGACCGACTCGTCGACCAGCCGGCCCGCCAGCTCGGCGGGCAGGTTGCCGGCGATGTGCACCTCCTCGACCCCGTGGGCGGCGAGGGCCTCCAGGGCGGCGGGGACGACCAGGCGCGGGTAGTGCTCCGGATCGCCGAGCGTCGGCGCGCGCAGCCCGCCCAGGCTGACCAGCGCCCTCCGGTACGGGCGGCGGGGGCCGGCGCGGCGGTGGCCGGTCGCCGGATCCGGGCCGCGGGGCCCGGCGATGACCGCCTCGACCCAGCGCAGCGCCCGGGCGTCGGCCAGCACGTCCAGGCACTCGGGCGGCAGCTCGACGCTCTTCTGCGCGCAGTACACCGTGGCGTCCAGCGGCAGCGCGGCCCGGTCGCCCTCGGACCAGAGGAAGGGCAGGCTGTCGACGAACACCGTGGGCACCCCGGCCGCCAGCAGGGCCGTCGCGGCGGCGCCGTCCAGTACGACCACGGCGGCCCGCACCCCCTGGGACCGCACGAACTC
Organism: Kitasatospora sp. NPDC001603; assembly: GCF_040298365.1. Classification (NCBI taxonomy): domain Bacteria; kingdom Bacillati; phylum Actinomycetota; class Actinomycetes; order Kitasatosporales; family Streptomycetaceae; genus Kitasatospora; species Kitasatospora sp. NPDC001603. The sequence goes on along the minus strand of NZ_JBEPAA010000026.1, from coordinate 2,647 downwards.
CTCGACGGCCGGGGCCAGTCGCCCGGGATCGGCGGGCAGGTCGTGCCAGGCGTCCACCGCGTGCTCGGCGAGCAGCGGGCGGCCCAGCCCCGAGGCCAGCCCGACGAACCGCAGGGGAGGGGTGGGCCGGTCCCGCAGGGCGGAGAGCACGGCACTGAGCTTCCCCGAGCTGCCCCAGCCGAATTCCGCGCCGACGAGTGCGACGGTGGCCGGACCGGACCGCGAGCTGTGGTGGTCGGAGTGCGAAGCGAGATCGGACGGCATGGGATATCTCTCGCCTTCCTGGCAGGGCCGGCAGGGTCGGAATCGGAAGGAGCGCGGCGGCGCGGACGAACACGGGGAACGTCGGAGGGAGATCACGCCCGCCCTGCGGTTCCGCTTCCTTCGGGTACAACCGTTCCGCAGATCACGGAATGGCACAAGGCCTTTATCCGGCATTCCGACTTGCGAGTGAATTGCGCGATCGAGCGACTAACGATGATCCGATGAACGGGAGTTGATGATCCACCAGGGCGGCCGTGCCCGCTCCGGAGCGGCACCGAAAATGGATCGCCCACCGAGTGTCCGGCCGCTACAATCCGCGCATGGGCTACCTCGAAGCCGCCAGTCTCGGTCATGTTCTCGCCGACGGTCGCGAGCTCTTCCACGACGTCTCGTTCCGTGTACCGGCGGGCGAAACCGTCGCGCTCATCGGCGACAACGGCGCGGGCAAGACCACCCTGCTGCGCATACTCGCGGGAGAGATCCCCGCGCAGCGGGGGTCGTTCCGCAGCCAGGGCGCGGTCGCGGTGATGCCGCAGTTCATCGGCAGCCTGCGCGACGACCGGACGGTCCGGGACCTCCTGCTCACCGTCGCGCCACCGCCGCTGCGGGCCTCGGCCGCCGCCCTCGACGCGGCCGAGCTCGCGATGATGGAGGCCGACGACGAGCCCACCCAACTCCGCTACGCGCAGGCGCTGGTGGACTGGGGCGAGGCCGGGGGCTACGACTACGAGGTGCTCTGGGACACCGTGACGGTCGCCGCGCTCGGCACGCCCTTCCAGGTGGCCCAGTACCGCGAGGTGGCGACGCTGTCCGGCGGCGAGCAGAAGCGGCTCGTCCTGGAGGCGCTGCTCCGGGGCCCGGCCGAACTGCTGCTGCTGGACGAGCCGGACAACTACCTCGACGTGCCCGGCAAGCGCTGGCTGGAGGAGCAGCTCGCCCAGACCCGGCAGGGCGTGCTGCTGATCACCCACGACCGGGAGGTGCTGAGCCGCACGGCCGGCCAGGTGGTCACCCTGGAGGGCGGCACGGCCTGGACGCACGGCGGCGGGTTCGCCACCTGGGCCGAGGCCCGCGAGGCCCGCTGGCAGCGCGCGGCCGAGGTGCGGCAGCGCTGGAGCGAGAAGCACGAGCAGCTCAAGGAGCTGGTCCGGACGCTGCGTCAGCAGTCCTCGATCAGCGACGAGATGGCCTCGCGCTACCACGCCGCGCAGACCAGGCTGGCGAAGTTCGAGGAGGCCGGGCCGCCGCCCGCGCCGCCGCGCCGCCAGCGGGTCGCGCCGGACCTGCGCGGCGGCCGGACGGGCGTCCGGGCGATCACCTGCCAGGGGCTCGAACTCAGCGGCCTGATGAGGCCGTTCGACCTGGAGGTGTTCTTCGGGGACCGGGTCTGCGTGCTCGGGTCGAACGGGTCCGGGAAGAGCCACTTCCTGCGCCTGCTGGACGAGGCCGGCGGGGAGGCGGCCGGTACGGTGGCGCACACCGGCGAGTGCCGGCTGGGCGCACGGGTGCGGCCCGGGCTGTTCGCCCAGACGCACCGGCACCCGGAGTGGGCCGGCCGGACGCCGGCCGAGATCCTGGGCGCCGGCGAGGGCGACCGCCCCGGGCTGGACCTGGAGCGCGCGATGTCGGCCCTGAGCCGGTACGGGCTGGCGGGCGCGGGCCGGCAGAACTTCGAGACCCTGTCGGGCGGCCAGCAGGCGCGGTTCCAGATCCTGTTGCTGGAGCTGGCCGGGGCGACGCTGCTGCTGCTGGACGAGCCGACCGACAACCTCGACCTCATCTCGGCCGAGGCGCTGGAGGAGGCCCTGGCGGCGTTCACCGGGACGGTGGTGGCGGTCACCCACGACCGCTGGTTCGCCCGGGTGTTCAGCCGCTTCCTGGTCTTCCGGGCGGACGGCCGGGTGGTCGAGGCCGACGAACCGGTCTGGGACGAGGGGCGGGTCAGCCGCGTCCGGAGCTGACCCCGACCGGCCCGCGGCGGCCGCGCCCGGCGGCGCGACCCGCTGTGCCCGGCCGACCGGAAGGCCGGCGCGACGGTCGATGGAAAGACCTGTGGTAAGCCCGTCCCGCCGTCCGTGTCCGGCAGGTTGATCTCCGTACGCCGGAATTCGAGCGGACCCGGGCGGCACGTCACCGGCCGAAGGGCGGGGCGTGGTGCGGCGCCCCGGCCCCGGGACGGGAACGGGGGGTCCCGGGGGAGAAGGCGGCCAGAGCGTAGGGCGCGAGTGGCTGAAAATCAATACTAGTGCTACGTTCCTCAAAGCAGGTATACGTAGCGGCGTCGTAGTTGTCGGATTGGCGGAGCTGGACGGCCCCATATCCAGGGACGGGCACGTGCGTTGAGCTGGGCTGTGGCAAGCCGGGTGACCTGGGCGATCTCGTC